>JALYJH010000026.1 GCA_030775415.1 Acidobacteriota bacterium
ATGAGTTGCAAGAGCCCGCTGTTTCGCGAGGAATGCCGCGCGTTTGGTTCACGGCATCGTTAGCCACTTTTGTCGTAGTTGGCGCGTTACTCTATAGACAGCAAACCATAAAGGCCCTTGAAGGGCAGGGCAGGAGGGCACTGTTTATGGCGACCCTAATGATCTACGGCAGCGGGTATTCTAGGCCGTATGCGAACGATGCGGCGGAGGTGGCAAGCGCTGCGGCCCAGACCTGGTTCCCCTCTTCCGTGGATTTTCAGGCCACTGCGATGAGGTCCGGCGCGGCGTTTGGAGCATCGTCGCTTAGCGAGATGATTAACATTATCGCTAGACAGCCAGCGGGCTCGATTTCATTGCTGGGGCTCATTGGACACGCGGCGGACAGTCCCCGTACCTTCGGATTCTCTGGCCGCATGACCACAGCTCCGCCCTTCGTTTTCCTGACGCCCTCTGGGTTCTTGAACGCCAAGACGATCTGGGACAATTACAGCTTAATCAGCCCACTCAGAGACAAGTTCGCCAAGGATGGGCGAATCGTTGTGTATGCCTGCCATAGCGGCGCCGATAAAGCGTTGCTCGCGCCCCTCAGCAATGCGTTTGGAGTTTGTGCGGATGGATTCACGAATCCGGTGACATGGTGTTTCAAATGGGCACAGGCGACCAACATCATCGACCCGAGCACGCGCGGGAGAGTGTTCGTGGATGCCCTGGGTCTGTATGCTGCTCGATTAATCGATTGCGATGCCTTTAACAAGGATGCGACGATGTTGCGGCCTGATTTAACGTCGTGCGCGTGCAAAACGGCGTCGACACGCCCACTGCTGCCAGAAGTAACGTGGGAGTAGATTTGGACTGCACCGCGCCGTATTGGCGAAGCAGAACGTCAGTACCAGTCCAACGGCGGTGAACAGATTCCCTATCGGCTGACTCTAACTTTCATGACGAGTGCCGCTACCAGGAAGGTGAGCCCACGGTTTCCACCGCAAAACCTCAAGATCCCGGAATCGAAACGCCGTGCGCGGTGCATTGCGACGAGCCACAGAGTGAGTTTATTCATCACGCCTGCTCCGCGGTGCGGTCCAGCCGTATCCCCGTTTCAGGTGCAGCAATGCATAGGCTGCCGCCGCAGCCGACGAGATTGCGCAGAGATTCGTCAGAAAGCTTACCAGGCGCGACAACAGAACGTCGTGCGCGGGCAAGCCGATCACCATCGCCGCCCCAAACCATACTGGGAAAACGGCAAGCTGCACCGCCGCCGCGACGCCAATCAGATAACGGCGTCCGGTGTCGTCGGCGTCCGAAAGCCCAGCCGTGATGCCGATCACGGCCGATATGGCAAAACTCGCCAGAGGACCCTTGAAGGCCGTGAACTGAATCGGGCCGCCCTCGATCGCGGCGACCACGGCTCCCGCCGCGAGCGCAAGCGCTGTGCTGACCAGCACCGCTCGCACCCCGGCAACGAACAACCGCCGGTCGCGGCTCCACAAGCCAAAGCCGACTGCAAGAACCTCCGCCAGAAACGGAAGGAACAGAGCCGCCACCACGATGGCGACAGCATTGTTTTCGATAATCCCAGTCGCCAGGAGGGTGGCACCCGCCGCAGCGCGGCCCACATAGCTCGCCGTAATATGGCTCATCTGCCAAAGATCCTGAATCACGTCGGGGAATGGCTCGCTCATGGGCCTCGTCACATCCGAAATATCGTCGCCGTTTACGATAGCCCTCAATTCGCGCGACGTCAGCGAGTAATCCACCCCCCGCAATCCGGCGGATCTCAAAAATGCCTCGACGAAGGCACGCGCCTTGGGGGTGGAGGTTTCTACGCTGATGGTCTGCCGCCGGACGTCCGGCCCATGGACATATACCTCCGCCACGGTAACGCGATCGATGCCCGCTGCGCGAGCCAGGTGGATGGCTTCTTGTACGTGTTCTGAAGGAAGGGTCGCCCTTATTTCATGCATGACATAAACTCCCTAAAAAAGTATGGAGGATTTGAATTATGGCAGATCTATCAACTCTCCCTCATCAGCTAGACGCAAAGAAAGGCACCTGCAGAGCCATCATCGAGACTCCCAAGGGCTGCCGCAATAAGTTCGATTTCGACAGCGAGTCCAACCTATTCATGCTGGGAGGCTTGCTGCCAGAAGGTATGATGTTCCCATTCAATTTCGGTTTCATCCCCTCCACCTTGGGAGAGGATGGCGATCCGCTCGACATCCTGGTTTTGATGGATGCTCCGGCCCACGTCGGTTGCCTCATCGAAGTACGGCTCATAGGCATTATTAACGCGGAACAGACCGAAAATGGCAAGAAGGAATCGAACGACCGTCTTCTTGGTGTTGCGATTCACTCCTATGAACACGAAGGCCTTTCATCCATAGACGACATCAGTAAAAGAATCCTCAGCCAATTGGAAGAATTCTTCATTTCCTACAACAAGCAACGCGGCAAAAAGTTCACGATCACCGGCACGGGTGGCCCCAAGAAGGCCGTTGCATTCCTTAAGGCTGGCGCCAAGGCGCATAAGCGATCAAAGAGCTAAGCCTGATTCGGCGAAGTCACTGCCAGAGAACAAAAAGGAGTATTCTGAAGGAGTCACCGATTCTTCTGGTTCACTTGAATTCCTTGACGCCTGACCAGCAGCACAACGCCCGAATGCGTTTTTCCGCGGTAAACTCATGTCGCTAAAAAAACCCAAAGTAGTCGTGGTGATGCCGGCCTACAACGCCGCGCAAACCCTGCGCATGACCTACGCAGAATTGCCGCGCGATACCGTCGATCTGGTCATTCTTGTGGATGATGGCAGCTCCGACCAGACCACCGCCATCGCCCGCGAACTGGGTCTTGAGTTGTTTGTTCACAATCGCAATTACGGCTACGGCGCCAATCAGAAGACATGTTACCGCGAGGCGTTGCGCGCAGGCGCCGATATCGTCGTTATGGTGCACCCTGATTATCAGTACGATCCAGTGCTGTTGCCTGATATCATCCGGCCGATTCAGGACGGGACAGCCGACGTGGTCCTCGGGTCACGTTTGTTAGGCGGCCATCCCATGGCCCAGGGCATGCCTTGGTGGAAATATGCCGCCAACCGCTTTCTCACGCACCTGGAAAACGTAATTTTCGGCTTGCACCTCGCCGAGTACCACACCGGTTACCGCGCCTTCCGGCGCGATGCGCTCGATCATGTCAATCTGGATATGAATTCCGACAATTTCATATTTGACCAGGAAATCATCGCGCAGTTCGTGAGTCTGAACATGTGCATCGCCGAGGTGCCGGTGCCCACCCGTTACTTCCCGGAAGCATCCTCGGCTTCTTTCGTGCAGAGTTCCATCTACGGTTTGTCGATCTTGTGGCTCCTATTGAAATATAAGCTGCATCGCCTGGGCTTAGTCCGCCAGCGCTCCTTTGAAAGCCTGCGGCGCCGTTATGCCGCCAGCCAAAATGCCGCGGACACAATCCCTGAAGTCAAGGAATGAAGCTTTAAGAGCGCCGGCTAAGTTTCCGTCACTTCTGTCGCGAAGAGGTGCAGTTTCAAGTTGAAAGCCGTCTTAAAAAAATCGTCTCCTGCCGTGACGGGGCTTTCGAGACTCACATTTTACGCACCGGGTATACTTGCTTTCAGGGCAGAAGCCGCGACCCCCCGGTTGGCCGCCGTCGTGGTGAGCGCGGACAGGCCTAACCCTGATCAGTAGCGGCGAGGAGAAAACACTGGTGGCGGCGAGGAGAAAAAATAGATCTCGGATTGCTCCAAGACCCCGGCCTCTGCCGTCTGACCAAGAAAATGCTTTAATCCGCTGGACGAACGCAAAAACCGATTCCCTAGCGAGTTCGCTCTCAGTGGACGGCTTTATTCAGATTGACCGATACGCGATTTGGTTTCTCATCGTCTGCCTGTCTGTATTTGGGATTGCATCGCTCGCAGATCTCAATGGTTCCTCCACCGGATTCTATCGCAAGTTCGGATATGCGCCGCCAAAAAAACCTTTGCTGGGATTAGCGCGAGGTGTTCGTTCAGACGAATGGACGTTTCACACCCCTGCCATTCTCAATCAAGTTCTTCGGCCCGATCGGTTCGCAGTTGAGCGCATCGTCCCCGGGGATCACGCGATTTCTCTGGTCAGTAATGTTCCCCTTTGGCATGTTTCAACTCTATTTCGACCTCAGTTCTGGCCATTTTTTCTGCTCCCAATAGATTACGCGTTCGCCGTTTATTGGCAGCTCAAAGGACTTGTCCTAATCGTGGGAGTCTTCACTTGGCTTCTGCTTGTTACGCAGTCCAGTCTTGCCTCTGCGACGGGCGCTCTGTGGTATTTCTTTTCGTCTTTCACCCAGTGGACTTATTCGTGGCCCTCCCTCCTTCCGGAGATGGTGGGATTGCTGTGTCTCACCCTGGTGTTCGTGTGCTATTTGACGGTGGGGAGAAATCGCCTTGGCTTGCTATTCGCTGGGGCCGGTGCGGCAGCGTGTTCGATCAACTTCGCGCTTTGCGGATATCTGCCTCATCTCATTCCGCTGTGCTGGTTCGCGATATTTTTTTTGGCCGGCTGGTGTTTTGTCTTTAGGAAATCGATCCTCCGGCGTGAGGCTCTCAATCTCAGGCTGCTGGCGATAACAGGAGCTCTGGTGCTGATTGCGTTGGTTGCAGCAATCGTTTACATTGATCTCCGTCACGCGATTGCCATTGAGGCCGCTACCATTTACCCGGGCCACCGCCGGTTGCCCGGCGGTTTCTCATTTTCCGTACCGGTGTTGCTTTCGCATTTCCTGCCATGGTCGGAAACCGAAACGCGATTCCCCCCTTTGACAGGCAATATCTGCGAAGCGGCCGGCTTCCTGTGGTTCGCGCCGATGACTTGGCTATTCTGGAGGCCGCGGGCCGCTCCATTCGCGAAAAACATTGCGTTCTTGGTCTTATCGATGTTCTTCCTATTTATAGGCCTGTGGATGGTAGCCCCCATTCCGGAACCGTTCGGCCGATTGTTCGGATTGAATCTAACCTATGGCACCCGGTGCCTGCCGGCGCTGGGACTAGCGAATATCGCTATCGTGGCCCTTTTCCTTTCGACCCCCCGCGACAGGGCCAATGCGTCTTCGCACTTCTCTTGGAGAATCTGGATTCTCCGCTCCCTAGTTGCGCTGGTTCTCTTCACCGGCATCGTTATAGCGGCCAACGCGAGTATCCACTGGTTTTTCCTCGCGCGAAGTCCTGGTGAGTGCAGCCTTGGGAACACTTCTAATCGTTCTGCTGTTCTACGGCCCGCGCTTTGGGTTTGCCGCCATTCTTATACCCCTGCAAATGTTTATGTTCGGAACCGTTAATCCCTTAGAACGTGGCCTTGGCGTGATCACCTCGTCTGAGTTGGCCACATTCCTCGAGAGCCATCCTGAACTCCGTAAGGATAGATGGCTGGTCTATTCGGATGCTCTTGCGTCCTCCGGATTTCTGAGCGCTCTTGGTTGCGACGTGTATACCAAGTGTCGCTATATACCCGATGTCGATCATTTCGCGCTCTTCAAGGCGCGGGGTCTTGACACGAATCTGATGAATCGGGGTGCCTACTTTACCGCTCGCTTGATCGACACAAGCGAGCCCAGCCGATTTGAGCTGGTTAACAGTTCCGTTATTCGCTGGCACGTAGGTGTCTCCGACCCGCTCCTGAAACAACTTGGCATTCGCTACTTGGCTTTCGACAAAAAGCCGCCACCGGAAGCTACGGCTTATTTGATGCCAATTTCAGCCGAACCAGTCGGCGGGCTTTGGCTCTACCGGCTTCTCTGATCGCTATAGCGGCCGGGCACATGTATCTTGAGCGCACGCTATTGCTGACGCTTTTCGTCTGGATTCCGCAATCGCAGCACCATGTAATACTCCGATAAAGACGGCCCAATAGAGTACGGCAATGGCCCTATAGCATCGGAATAGAAACCGGAACCCCAAGCTTGGCTCATGGTTATGATTCCGGCCCTAACGGGAAGCGCAAGGACTCCCCGTGATGCCACTACGTTCGCTGGTATCGATTGCGCCTCGGCGTAACTGCTGTTCTGCGGGATCACTACCAGATTGCCGTCTCCCACATGAAAATACCGGAAGTCGATGGGTTCGTATTGATAGGCCTGCATGTAGTATTGAAAACCCCAATGGCCTTCAAAACTTACGTTGATTCCGGGTTTGCTTAAACGATCGCGTACGTATTGGGCTGCCTGGCGCCCGGAATTCGCCAAGCTGGCGTCTGCCCACGTCACCCACAGCGCAACCACTGCGGATGCCGCCAGGGGCGCAACCAGCTTGGCCATTCGTGCCTTTCCTGAAAGCGTGCCGAGCGCTTCCAAGCGCCTGGCCAGGAGTATCGCTATCGCCGGAATCATTGGCAGCACGGACCGCGCGTTCACGGTCCAGTTCACGAAAGAAGCGAACACCCACGTCCCGAGAACCCACAGCAGCAAGAGTACGGAATTCGCGTCGCGGTTGCGGCGCCAGTCTACAAACGCCAGCGCCAGCGCACCTATGCCACTTGCAACAAATAGCGCCAACTGTAAACCCAAGGCGGTCCGATGGTAAGGAGCAATAGCCGGCGGCATATTCAATGCCCCGATACTCACGAGCAGTCCCGCAGTTCCCGCGGCGATCCCGCCCCATAGGAGCCCGCGTCGGGACCAGATCGCGGGAGCAAAAGTGAGCGCAGGCAGCGCACACCCACCCGCAAAACTTAAACCCACTAAAGCCTTATAGAATTCCAGAGAGTTTTTGGATTGCGCATAGTCGGCCGCGCCCTGGACCAGCCCCCTGCCGTAGAGCGCTTTGGTCCAAAATTCGTAGCCCGCTAAAGCAGCAACCGGCAGAAGCAGGTAAAGTATCCAACTGCCGACTCGTCGCTCACGTGCCACCGAGTAAAGCAGCAGCAAAGGGATCAATGCCATCCCGAAATACTTTGTCAGCGCTGCGAGAGCGATCAGCACGCCAGAAATGGCAAGGCGCGCGGGCCGCCTCCGCTCCATCCCTTCCAACCAGAACAAAATGGCGACCACCCAGAGCGCCACCATCATGACATCGCACATCACGCTCGTACTCGACGCCAGAAAACCCGGAGCCGCCAACGTTGCCGCGCCAGCCACGAAGGGCCAACGCGTGAACTTTCGCGCCAGGAAATAAGTTCCCAGAATCATCGCCAAAGCAGGCACAAGAAAAGCGCCGTGCAACGCCGTTTCCGACCACCCCAAGATCACGCCGGCGGCAGCAATGTAGTATGCCGCCAGCGGTGGGTTTTGCGTCACGTCCGACATCTGCTCAGGCTCCGTGTACCAGGTAACCGTGAATCCATACGGATTTCCGGGATGCTGGGCGATCTGCTTTCCCGTCCAGACGAATAAAGGATCGTCTATGTGAAAGGCTTTCCCTAGGAATGGCGTGAGGGAAACAAGGACCAGGAGCGCGAGAATTATCGGGGATCGAAACTTCATCCTGGTATCGAGATCGCTGGAGGCCATCGCCGCGGCAGGGCGATCGGCCGCAAAATCCGCAGTAGAAGGCGCGGATGCTGGATTGCTATTTGCAGCCGCCTTTTTGCGGCGCGTCGCCATTAACGTCCAGTTTACATCGATTGGCATTCCGAAAATTGCGATCAACGGCGGCGCGCGGCGTCTCGGGATGCTAGCTCCACGCTCATCAGGGACGTTTCTTCTGCAACCGCTCGATTATTTTGGCGATGGACGGATCCGGCTGGATGCGCTGCACGGCCTCCAAGTGCTGGATGGCTTCCTCCGCCCGGCCTTGGTCCGCCAGCAACATTCCCAGTTTGGCGTGGGCCAGGCGAGCCAAACCTTCATTCGGTCGCAGTTGAAGTGTCGCTTCGTACTCTTTCACGGCGTCAGGAGTGCGCCCTGATATCCTCGATAGACAACCTGCCAGGCTAAAATGCGCCTCGGCGAATCCCGGCTGGGCGCGGATGGCCGCTTCAAAATAAGGAATTGCGGCTTCGTAGTTCTTGACTGCCATCTGGCAAGTGCCAAGGTTAAAGATCGCATCGGTCTGCTCGGGTTTCGAATGAAGAGCCGCCGCGAAATGGGGTATGGCGCCTGCACAGTCCCCGCGTCTCACCAGCGTTGCTCCTAAGCCATTCTGCGCTTCGGCGTTAGCGGGCTGGAGAAGCAGTGCCGCCTCGTACTGTTTGACTGCATCGGGAATCCGCTCGGGAATCTGCGAAAGAACATAACCCAGGTTGCTGTGGGCGTCCGTGTAATTAGGATTGATTTCCAACGCAGCCTCGAAGTGAGAGATGGCAACGCGGTTGCGCTGCACCGTCATCAGGTACATGCCCAAATTGTTCTCGGCGAGTGCATTGTTTTTTGTAACTTCGAGCGCCCGCTGAAAAAGTGTCTGGCTGTCCCGCCAGTAAGCGGCCTCGCGCCAGGCAAGCACGGAGCAGGCTACGCAGGAAACGGCGGCAGCCATTGCGAGCACGGGCTTCGTTCCTGGCCACTTCGCAACGACATCCGCTGCGCCCCACGCCAGCATGATCGACAAGCCAATCATCGGCACGTACATATACCGGTCAGCGTGGGCTTGTGAGCCCACCTGCACCAATCCGATGACGGGTACCAACGTTCCCAAATACCAGAACCAGCCCACGGCGAGATACGGCCGCGTCCGCCACACTCGCAACGCGCCCGCCGAAATCGCCAAGAGAACGGCGAACGCTGCTACCGCCTGCCATGCCGCGCTAGACGTCGGATACGGGTAATAAACCGCCAAACGCATCGGCCAAAACATTTGCCCGATATAGATCAGATATGAAAGGAAAGCGTTTTCTAATCGCGTCGCAAGCGGGATCATCGCCAGGAAGCCGGCTGATCCTTGCACCAGGTAGGTCACCACCGAAGCGCCAATCGAAAGCACAATCAGCGGGAGCTTCTCCCCTATCGTCCGTGGCCAGTTCGTCCGGCGTAGCGGCCACAGATCGAGCAGCCACAACGTAAACGGAAAGGTGACCAGCATCGGCTTGGACATAAGACCCAGGCAGAATGGCGCGACCATCGCCAGGTACCGGCCGAGAGTCGGCCGGTCCGTGTAACGCACGTATGCATAGAGTGCGAGAAACCAGAAGAAGGTGCTGAGAACATCTTTGCGTTCCGCCACCCAGGCCACTGATCCTATATGCAGCGGATGCAGCGCAAAAACAAAGGCCACGAACGCGCTCAAACCTCGTGCCCCCGTTGCCCTCCGCAGAGACACAAACAGGAGCACGGCGGAGAGCGCGTGAAAACCGACATTCATCAAATGGTGCAGCCCGCTCCGCATTCCAAAAAATTGCGCGTCTAAGATATGGGAGAGCAGCGTGACAGGTATCCAATTGCCATCCACCACGGCGCTAAAGGCCCATTTGATACTGGCCAGAGTCAGTCCCGACTGGACGTGCGTGTTTTGGTATACATACACCGGATCATCGTAATTTATGAAATCGAAGCTGCCGGTTTGCCAATAAACCGCCAGCGTCGATAGAATCAGCCCCAAGCAGATCGCCAAATCCCAAAGCGTCTGCCTCTCTCCTCCTGTTGCGATCCCGGAGGCAGTTTTTTGCGCTTGAGATTCTTTGAAACTTGCGGGCGGGAATCTTCGCGATGCTACGTTCGACCTTTTGCTTGCCCGGGACATATTTGCTACTGGATCAGCCGCCCCGCCGGCGGAAAATGGCCGGGCGTTATCTATTCTCAATAGTAATCAAGCCGCGTCCCATTCGGTCAGTGCGCTGCAAAGAAACGAGCACTCGAATGACGCTGCGTGCCGGGGGAGACTGAATCGATATCTCAGGCTACAGCGCTAGCAGCCAGCGGACCTTGCATAACCAGACTATGTTCGGTCGATTCCGGCGCGAGGCAAGGAATGTGAGCGAGCGCGTCCTGGCAGCGCCGGACTGCGGTCTCATAATTCTTGCTGGGGCAGTCAGAATCGAATCGCAAGATCTCCATTTCGCAGTCATAACTAGGGTCATAGTATGGGGACAGTTCCTCCGCGCCGGACGTCAGCGGTGCTCCGCCCATGCGTCTTAAGATCGAGGAGGAAGCATGTCGCTTAGTGGCTGTGCTGATTCCCAGCGCCCCCCCCAAGATTCGCGCTAACGCGTAAATAGTCACTACCATCCGTACGGCTTCCGTAGTGCCGCGCAACTCTTCTGCGATTGCCCAGCCTCCCATTTCCACGTACCCATAACCGAGATTTCGAGCTCGCACGAGTTCGCGGTTGACGGCGCGTTCCAAGAGAGGCCGTGATCGCCCGTTCGTGGTTAATGGCGATTGAGCCAAGTTCAGGCCATCAAAGTCGATCGTATTCGCATGCGGTAGATACCGCGTACAGGCAACCACCCGGCCTTCATTATTCAAGGAGAGAAGGTGGAAACTTCGCTGATCGGCCGGCTGCACATGGCGGCCGCTTTCCGTCAATTGATGCTGGTCAATCGCTCCGTCGGCCACGTAGATCCTGCCCCGCAGCCGTTGGGCCTCTTCCAGCAGACGGCGATGTTCGCTACTGTTTTGCCGCGCTTTCCCATGAGCTCTGGGTGCAGCGGTATGGGATGGTGCAAGCAACACGGAACGCCGGAGGGACGGAACCCGTGACGAAGTAAACAAATTCATTCTCATTACTCCTAACTTCGTTAAATCGCGCCTTAACCTTATCGAGCCGGGAAGTTATCCTTCGACAGTGGCGGCCATTCGGTACACCTTAGAAGCCGCCTTAAGAAGGCGACACAGGAATATATCGCCCCGGGGAGAGTACATTGTTTGGATCGAGAACATTTTTCAACTCGCGCACGAATCGGTTATAGCCCTCTCCCCCGTTCATTTGTGCCATGCCTTGTATACCCAACCGGTAAGAATAGTAACCAGAATCCGCAAGCGCCTCGAGCAACTCCCTATAACACGCTTCCGCTTTTTCGTCTTCGCCCGGAATGCGGCGATCGTACGACAGCGAAATCACGCAACTGGAACTGCGTTCGGTAAGTAATGTAATCGTCAGCATTGGCTCAAATCCGCGTGCAAGAATTACATCGTACGCGATGCGCCTTACGGATTCGATATGTTCGCCGTCGGTCGGAGCAACCGGGGCGCACCAGAAGAGGCCGCAGTCGCCCGCATCCAAGTTAAGGTCCGCCGGCGCTGCCCGGTGCCTCCAAAAACAGCTCTTTAGCGAGTGCTTTGTCGGGACACCTTTGGTGAGTCCATAGACCGGTCGCACTAGCTCTAGGGCGCCGCTCAAATCCCAACCCGTGAGCGCGCCCAGCGGTTTCGCGAATCTATTTGCGATTCCTAACATGAAATCGTCCAGAAACTGGATTTTATTGGCCTTTCCCGCGAGGGCTCGCTTTATGAGCCGCCGTGCTTCGGCCACTTGGCGGCGGGTGCCATACAGAGCACCCGACCCGTTCCAAGCGCCGCAACTCAGGTCTCGCCGGAAGGTTCTCATCACTTCGGGCATCAATGGCGTCGCGCCGCCCGTAGCGTCGTAGGGATAGGAGCGCATCGACGCCATGACTTTATAGTCGTTAGCCAGATGCATCGAACTCCGGATCGTTCCGTTCATCCGCAACGGACGTAGCGCATTCACCACGTTTGCCAACGCAGCATCTTCGTCCACGCGGAAGTAAAAAGCTTGGAAATACTCCGGAGCCGGCATAAGCCAGATGGTCATGCGGGTTACGATTCCGAAACTCGATTGCGTAAAGAGCCCGTCCAATACGGGCCCCATCCCCCAGCGGTAAGAATTTGCTGCCTGCGCATTCTCAAAACGCGCGAATCCGGTTTGCAAAAAGTCACCGTTCGCGAGCACAACTTCGTAAGCACAGGAGTTGGCAAAGTGATCGCCGTAAGGTGTATGCCCGAAGCCGCGTTCGACAGTATTCCCGATCAGGCTTGATTCCGGGCTTCCCCCCGTCGCATCCATCCACAGATTCGATTTGCGCTCCCGCAGAAACTCGTACAGTTGCCGTTGCGTAACACCGGGCTCCACTGTTACGTAGGCCAGTTGCTCGTTGAAATCGACGATTCGATTCAGCCGGCCTAATTCCAAAAGAGCGCATCCGTCCGTCTGTGGAACTTTTGATCCATAGCCCCAGTTAAGGCCGCTGCTCACCGGGTATACTGCGACGCGGAACTCATTCGCGATTCGCATGCATTCCTGCACTTGTTGACGATCCGCGGGGCGAAGGATCGCTGGAACCAGCTGTGTCGTCGCGAAGGTAGTTGTTTGCGCCGCGTCGAGATCCGCCCGTCCGGTAAGTACGAACTCCTCGCCGATAGCTTCCCGCCAGGCTAAGATCGCGCTCTCAAGCCCGCTCGCGTTTGGGCGGACCACCTGCCACACAGGCTGCAAAAACCAACCTCCTGATATACGTCCACCTAGTTCGGTCCACTGGTCCGAACGGTGTTAAAAATTGAGCAAAAGATTAAGATACAAATCTGAGTGCCGTGTTACTCGGGTTTGGAAATTTTTTTGAGGGCACCCAATTATCTTTCGGCCAACTCGTAGCTCGGGATCACGTCCTGATACTTTCGATTACTGCCCCGCCTTCTGTAGAAGGTCAAGGGGCGGCTCTCGCTGAGTGCGCATACGCTCCCTTTCAAAGGAAAAGGAAAGTCGCGCGCGTCTGCGATCCGGTGAGCGCGGTCAATTCAGGAACCGTGCGTCCAAGGTCGATCTTACTCTGCTCGCTGAATTGGTTCAATGGGAAGAGACCCTACCTGACCGCGCCATCCACCCTAACCCGGTTCTTCCCCACCAGTAAGGAGAAGGGATGTGCTGGAATAAAAAGACCAATGGGCGTCCGTAAACGTATCTTGTTTTTGGCGGAAGGCGCTACCATGGCCCACTTCGTCCGCCCCGTTGCGCTCGCGGATTCTCTCCTTTCCTACGGCGGCGAATACGACATTCATCTTTACGCCCCCGCCCGCTTCGCATCCCATCTATCAGCGAAGCCCTACCATACAGGCGAACTCAAAACCGCCTCCGAGCACGATTTCCTGAAGAACATCGCGCGTGGCAAGCCCATGTTCGCTGCCGACGTGATTCGGAGGTACGTCCAAGAGGATTGCCAGCTAATCCGCAGCCTTCGTCCAAATATCATCATTGGCGACATGCGCCTCTCTCTGTCGATCAGCGCCCGCCTTGAAAAAGTGCCATTCGCCGTACTTATGAACTCTTATTGGAGCCCGTATGCCAAGCGTCGTTCCATAATTCCACAACTCCCGCTCACGCGCATCATCCCACCCCGCCTGCTCGGATCTCTTTACCGTTCCCTCGAGCCAGTTGCCTTTGCCATGCACGTGGCTCATATGAACCGTCTGCGAAAGGAGTTTGGAATCGCTTCTTTGCCCCTGGATCTGCGCAAGATGTACACCGACGCGGATTACGTCTTGTACCCTGACATTCCTGAGTTTTCGCCAACCCGCGGCACGCCCCCCGAGCACTGTTATGTCGGCATCTGCGGTTGGGACTTTGCCATCACTACGCCCGCATGGTGGGACAGAATGCTCGCCGATCCCAAGCCCAAAGTATTCGTGGCTTTGGGCAGCTCCGGACCTATCGACGTTTTACCGCGACTACTGGAAGTGCTGCAGCAGTTTCCTGTCTCGGTCGTA
>JALYJH010000027.1 GCA_030775415.1 Acidobacteriota bacterium
CCACTAACGATGCTGACCAGTTTATCGCCACCCAGATTAAATTGATCGAATCCGATTCCGTGCTACGCCCCGTGGTAGAAAAATACCGGCTTCGTGAGGTAGAAGAAGATGCGCTCGAAGAAGCGGTGGATCACTCGGCGGCCAGTCTAGAAGCGCCGGTGATCCTCAAGCGCCTGAAAATCACGAGACCGCCCAATACTTACATCCTGCAGATCGGTTACCGCTCGTCCAAGCGCCAGCTCGCAGCCGATGTGGCCAACGAAATTGCGCTGTCTTATCTGGCGCACACCTATCGGATCCGCTACCAGGCCACTGCCAGCTTAAGCGATTTTATGGAGAGGCAATTGGAGGAGCTGAAGGCCAAGATGGAAAAATCAAGCGCAGCGGTGGCGCAGTTTGAGCGTGAATTGAACGTTATAAACCCGGAGGAAAAGACGAGTATCCTCTCGGCGCGTCTGCTGGAACTTAACAGTGAGTACACAAAAACGCAGGCTGATCGGGTGAAGAAGGAAGCTGCCTTTGACTCCGTGCGGAGTGGAACCCTAGAAGCCGCGCAGGTTTCAACCCAAGGCGACGCCCTTAAAAAGCTCACTGAAAATCTGAACGACGCGCGTGAAAAATTCGCGGAAGTGAAAAACCATTACGGCTTGAATCATCCCGAGTACAAGAAAGCTCAAACCCGCGTGCTGGAGTTGGAATCGCAGATCGCGAGCACTGGAGACAGCGTTCGTCAGCGCGTAGAGGTGGAATATCGCGAAGCTGTGAATCGTGAAGCGATGATCTCAGGCGCAGTGCAGGAGACCAAGGCCGAATTCGATCGCCTGAACTCGCGCTCCTTCGAATATCAAACGCTGAAGCGCGAGGCCGACGGCGACAAGAAGTTATACGAAGAACTAGTCCGCAAAATCAAAGAGGCGGGGATCAACGCCAGCTTCCAGAACAGCTCGATTCGCGTGGCCGATCCAGCACGGCCTGGATTGAAGCCAGTCTTTCCCAGGACAGGATTGAACGTGTTGCTGGCATTCCTGTGCTCGACGTTCCTGGCCGTGGGAATTGCGGTTGTAAGCGACGTCCTGGACAACACCGTTCGCGATCCGGATCAAGTTGCGCGGCTGATGAACGCCGAGGTCATTGGGTCCTTGCCGGCGGTGAAGGATTGGCGGCGGCGGCTGAGTCCCATTAACGCTCATCACAGCGGTGCTCATCATGTTGCTCTCTTAAATGGCCCCCATCTCAACGGCAATGGCGTGGGGTCAAAAACTCTCCCCCTCGTCACGGGTAAGAACGGATACCAGGCGCTCTCGACTTACGAAGAGGCGATTCGGACTCTTCGCAATTCTATTATGCTCACGGATTTCGACCGCCGCCTGCGCAGCATTCTGCTCACGAGCGCTTCTCCTTCGGAAGGAAAATCAACGGTGGCGGCACATCTAGCCGCGATACACGCCGGGCAGGGAAAACGAACGTTGCTGATCGATGGCGATTTGCGCCGTCCCAGCCTGCACCGCCTCTATCAGGTGCCTAACAGCGTCGGTCTGTCAAATTATCTCTTGCAGCAGATCTCCTGGCGCGATGCGCTGATCCAAATGCCGGAACCGGTGGGGCTGGATATTCTCCCGGCCGGTCCTTCCACGCGCCGTGCGTCGGACCTAATTGGCACCGGGCTGGCCGAATTAGTCGAGGAAGCTTCCCGTGAGTATGACCTCGTGGTGCTGGACGCGCCGCCCTTACTTGGTTTCGCCGAGCCATTGCAGATGGCCAGTGTAGTGGATGGCGTGATCGTGGTGGCGCGCGCTGGGGATACCAGCCGCACTGCGTTGGGATCTGTGATCGCGACACTGGCGCGGCTGCGAGCCAACTTGGTTGGCGTGGTACTGAACGAAGTGCACCGCGAAATCAGCCCGGGTTATTACTACTCCTATTACAACCGCTACAGCAAATACTACGCGGAGCATGGCGGCGATGACCGGAATACATAAACGCCTTTTCGAGCCCATCGAAAGGCTTCGCGGCCGTCCCGATTTTCGACGTAATCCCGTTCGTGCTTTGGGACGCCGCTTCTTGTGGCGCGCCCGATGGGCTTATCGAATTGAACCCTGGTGCATACCGGCAGCCAGGGGAGGAATGCTCCTGGTCCCCAAAAGTGGTCCAGGAGCTCTCCTTTACTACTTGGGTAGTTCGGAACCCGAAACCGCGCAATT
The DNA here is from genome assembly GCA_030775415.1 of Acidobacteriota bacterium. GTDB lineage: Bacteria > Acidobacteriota > Terriglobia > Bryobacterales > Bryobacteraceae > Palsa-187. Next base: position 2,202 of record JALYJH010000027.1, read on the forward strand.
TCTTGTGGAATTCCTCCGCCCCGGCATGGTGTTTTGGGATGTGGGCGCGCATATTGGAGAGTTTTCACTGCTGGCTTCACAGAGAGTCGGCGCATCCGGCAGGGTGGATGCGTTTGAGCCGCACCCTCAGCTCGGCGACTTGATTCGGGGCACCATCGACGCGAATGGACTCACGAATGTGGAAGTGCACCCGTACGCGGTCACGGATCGATCTGGTACTGCTGAATTCTTCCTGGATCGCGAACCGTCCGTATCGCATCTGCTGCCGTCCGCCGGCGAAAGCAAAGCAGCGTCCTCTGTCACTGTATCCACTTTGCTGCTGGACGATTTCAGCCGCGCACGCAGCTATACTGCCGACCTGATCAAAGTGGACGTCGAGGGAGCGGAAAATCTGGTGCTGCGAGGAGCACAATCGTTGTTACAGTTGCCGCCCGAACATGCACCCGTCTGGATCACCGAGTTTGCGCCGGATAACTGTACGCGGTACCACTATCATCCCCACCAGCTCTTGGATGAGTTCAGCCGTCATGGCTATCGAAACTTCTCGCTGACTCTCTCCGGCCTGATTTCCCTCCAGCCGGGGGAGCCCCCCGCGAGGGATTGTTTGAATTTTGTTTCCACCAAAAATGAAATTCGGACGAGCAGTCACATCGCCTCCGGAGACACATGAAGCATCGCATCGCGCTCTTGACGAATTTTCTTCCGCCGTACCGTTTCGCCGTCTTACGGGAATGGGAGAGGCGCTGCGAGAGCCTGCGGATCTTTGTGTCCACGCCAATTGACGACGGTGCGGCCATGCTGTCCTCGAAGAGCGGTCTGCGGGTGTTCCAGCAGCGGTCAGTCCAATGGCAGGAGACGCGGCGGCACGCGCACCCCTTCACTGAGCATCTGGCGATTCAGTTTCCCTATGACACCTTCGCTCAACTTCGCAAGTTCCGGCCAGATGTAATTGTTTCCGGGGAGTTGGGGCTCAGAACTCTTCAGGCAGCCGCCTACCGGAAGCTCGCCCCCGCAAGCCGCTTGGTGGTGTGGGCGACGTTGTCCGAAGTTACCGAGCAGGCGCGGGGGCGAGTGCGGCACGTTCTCCGGCGAGTCTTGATTCGTTCGGCGGACGCGGTGATTGTAAACGGTGAAAGCGGCGCGCGCTACGTAAGGCGGTTTGGCGCCCCGAAGGATCGTGTGTTTCGCGTTCCGCAAACCACCGATGTCGCGAGTTTTCTAGCGTTGCCTGACACTCGGGGTGAACTCATGCGCCACCGGCTGCTCTATTGCGGCCAACTGATCGAGCGCAAGGGCTTGCTGCCTTTCCTATCGCATTTGTCCGATTGGGCGATTTCACATCCGGGCCAGCGGGTGGAGTTCTCAATCGCAGGCGACGGTCCACTGCGTAACTTGTTGGCCACCTACTCTCCGCCCCCGAATCTTCTCATCAAGCTCTTGGGACACGTGCCCTACGACCGGCTCCCTGAAGTGTATGGACAAAATGGCATGTTCGTATTCCCCACGTTGGCGGACGAATGGGGCATGGTGGTGGTCGAGGCAATGGCGTCGTCGTTGCCGGTTCTGGGCAGCGCCTATAGTCAGGCAGTAGAAGAGTTAGTGGTCGATGGCAAAAATGGTTGGATCTTCCGGCCGGACCAGCCTGGTGATGTGAGAGCGGCAATTAACCGGGCGCTCTCTGCTTCAAGCGAAGAACTGGATCGCTTCGGAATGGCCGCCCGCCAGCAGGTAAAAACCATGACTCCCGTGGCCATGGTGGATCAAATCGTCTCGGCTGTTGATTACGCCTCCAAGCATTTTGGAAAAGGGGCGCGTTCGTGTTGATCTCGCAAATCTCCGCGGTCGCGGCGGCGCAGACGATCTTCTGGATTCTTCTGCCATGCGTCCTCTTCGCGCCAGTGCGCTGGGCAGTACTGGTTTGGCTGGTGATGGGCAACCTGGATACCACAGGCCCCAGTTCGTCCGTGACAGAGGCCGTTGGGTGGATGAACGCATCGAAAGGGATACTGCTGCCGCTGTATTTGTGGTGGCGGCTCCGCTCATCGAGAGACGAGGGTCTGCCTTCAGCGCCGGCAAATCTGTGGATAGTTTTCGTTCTCTATGTTGCGGCCGCTAGTCTGTGGTCGCCCTTCCCGTTAGCGGCCATGAAGTTGGTGGGAAATCTAGTGGGTACCTTCTTGACTTTCGTGGTGGTCTTAAAGGCTGGGCGCTCAGGGCTGCTGGAAGGAAGAGAGATCATCGCCTTGGTGCTGGCTTCCCTCGGATTGGGAGCGCTGCAAACGTTTTATTATGGCGGTGCAGCGTACGGGTTCGACGGCGCCGACCGGCCAGCCCGCTTTTCGAGCTTTGTAGGAGCCCAGCAATACGGCGCCTTTCTAGTCGCGTTCTTGGCGATTGCACTCTGGTACAAAGCATTTAATCTCAGGACTCGCGTTTGGCTGGCCGCCATCAGCATCGTAGCCCTCGTGTTAAATGGCAGCCGAACGTGGTTTTTGGGAGCCACTTTGGTCCTGGTCGTATATCTGTCACTTTCGTTTCGAAGGGTTCTTGCTTCCGTTACATTGATGGCCGTGGGCCTGGGGTTTGGAGCGCTACTGCTCGTTAACTTTGACTCGGCGGGATCGGATCTGCTCACGGACCCGTCTAGCCGAATCACCGCTACTTTCGGTGCCATGCTGACGGGTCAGGATACGCCGCAAAATATCGGGCTCTCCAATATCAACTTCCGTCTGGCTATTTATAGAAGAGTCGCGGAAGAACTGCGCGACGCCAGCCCCGTAGATCTGTTGTTTGGCCACGGCACCTCGAGCGGGGGAACCGTCGTGATGCGAGTGTTTCCACGGTCGTACATAGCGGACACGTTGGATCCCAATCGGTCTGTTCACAATGAATGGCTGCGCGTCTTGTATGAATGGGGAATGATCGGCTTTATCCTTTTCCTTGCAATTCTGGTGTCCTTGGTTGTCGAGCTTAGGCAGCGGCCTGAGAGCAGTATCGGAAGCATTGGCTCACCCGCATTCTTCTCATTTCTGCCGGCGTTCCTGCTGGCTTTTTCGAGCGAAAACCTGATCGCCAGCGCGGGTAACGCAGTCACCATGAGCCTTGCCCTTATGGTTGCGCTTCACCGCTCTGCTCCACTCCGCACTCCAACCCGGGGGACCGCTCCAGGAAGTGCTGTTGGCAGCATAAGGGGTCAGATGCTCCCTCTGCGGCGATGGAGGTTTTCGTCTTAGCGTGTGAGAGGCCCGTGAATTTTGTGCAGACAATCTTGAGCGTTCACAACTATTACCAGCAGCCGGGCGGCGAGGATGAAGTCTTCGCAAGCGAAGCCAGATTGCTTGAGCAGAACGGGCACAGGGTGATCCGTTACGTCGATCATAATGCTCGCGTGGGCGTCGGCGGCCTGAGTACTGCCCGCGACGCGGTATGGAGCCGGAAATCCTTCCACCGCTTGCGTTCTGCCGCCGAAGGGGAGCCGGACGTGGCACATTTCCACAACACCTTCCCGCTGGTTTCCCCTTCGGCTTATTACGCGATGAGGCAGATGGGAGTTCCGGTGGTTCAAACGCTCCACAATTACCGCCTGCTTTGTCCGGCCTCCACTTTCCAGCGTGGAGGTTCTGTTTGCGAGGCATGTCTCGAGTCCGGCTCCTGGCTTCCTGCGATTCGCCACCGCTGCTACCGCGAGAACCGTTCCGCGACAACTGCGGTGGCTGCCATGCTCGCCATCCATCGTGGGGCCAGAACCTGGCAGCGCATGGTGAATGCATACATTGCACTGAGTGACTTTGCGCGTAGGAAATTTATCGAAGGCGGACTGCCTCCGGAGCGGATCACTGTCAAGCCTAACTTCCTAAGCTCTGATCCGGGGCAGGGAGCAGGTGAAGGCGGATACGCCCTGTTCGTTGGGCGGCTCTCCGAGGAGAAGGGTGTCCGGCTCCTGGCTCAAGCGTGGGAAAAACTCCCTGGCATCCCCCTCAAAGTGGCTGGGCAAGGTCCGCTCGATAATTTGCGATGGCCGGCGGAAGTGACAGTCCTGGGCCACCAACCTCGCGAACGGATATTTTCTCTGATGCGCGCTGCCCGTGTACTGGTCTTTCCTTCGATTTGGTACGAGTGCTCTCCCATGACGATCATTGAGGCATTTGCCTGCGGATTACCAGTGATCGGCTCGAATCTCGGATCGGTTCCAGAGTATGTAAGCCACCGGCGTACCGGTCTCCTGTTCAAGTCCGGCGACGCTGGGGACCTCGCTCACAATGTGCAGTGCGCCTTCGAGAATCCCGAAAGCCTGAGCGCCATGCGTTTCGCTGCGCGCGCTGAATACGAATTAAAGTACACGCCGGAACGTAACTACAGAATGCTCATGGATATTTATGCCATGGCACTCGGAAAGGCCCCCATTGAGAGTCCAGTCTGTGAGTCGGTCGCCTAGCTCGCCCCTCTCCGTTCCGGTCGCCGAGACGTATAGGGACGGCTCCTACGCTGCGCTGACGGGAGGCACCTGGCATGTCGAAGACTCAGTTTTCAAGGCGGGACAAGTGTTGCGGATGCTTCGACGCCATCCGAATTTGAAACTCGACTCCATCTGCGACATAGGTTGTGGGGCGGGAGGAGTTCTGGCGGAGCTCGACCGCGAAATCCATTTCATCGCGCGGTTCCAGGGGTATGAGGTGAGTCCGCAAGCGCATGCGCTTAGCCAACGCTTTACGAGTGCCCGTTGCGAGTATGTGCTGGCGGATCCCTTTGCCGATGGACTGCGCTTTGACCTGGCGCTCGCGCTTGATGTGCTTGAGCATGTGGAAGATTGCTTTAGCTTTGTGCGCCAATGCGCGTCCAAAGCCACTTGGAAGATTTACCATATACCGCTGGATGTGAGCGCCTCCACAGTGCTGCGTGGAACCAACTGCTGGGAATCCGTCGGACACCTGCATCTATTCACACGGGAAACCGCTCTACAAACAATCCGCCATGCCGGTCAAGAGGTCGTTGACTGGTTTCTTACACCGGTTGCACTCCAAAGGCCCCATCGCAGCGCGACCAGAATCACTAACGTGCTGCGACGCATTCTGCCCTCATCGCTCGCATCTCGCGTGCTCGGTGGGTATTCAATCATGATTCTCGCAAAGTGAACAATATGAGCTTTTTTATTGGTTGCCGAAACCGCCCAACCCCAACGGTTAATTCGGATTATCGCGCGGAACGATTACAAAACACGCGGAGCCGTCCATGGGCGTAGCCATCATCACTGGATCGCTGGGGTTGATCGGCGCCGAAGCCGCCCTGTATTTCGCGAATCTCGGCCTGGACGTTGTCGGAATCGACAACGATATGCGCAGCTATTTTTTCGGCCAGAATCACTCCACTGCGCCGAATCAGGCTCGTCTTGCGAAGGGCCTCGGCAAGCGCTACCGTCACCTGGATCTGGACATTCGCGATCGCGCGGCGATCGACAGACTTTTTGCTTTTTACGGCTCGTCCATCGCATTGGTGATTCATACGGCGGCACAACCGTCCCATGATTGGGCGGCGCGGGAACCGCTCACGGATTTTGAAATCAATGCGACCGGCACCCTGAACCTTTTGGAAGCAGTTCGCAGGAACGCCCCAAATGCCGTTTTCATTTTCACTTCCACCAATAAAGTCTATGGAGATTCTCCTAACCGGCTGCCGATCGTGGAACACGCCACGAGATTCGAAGTCGAGCGAGAGCATCCTCATTGGGAAGGTATCGGCGAGGACATGTCCCTCGATCACTGTCTGCACAGCCTGTTCGGTGTCTCCAAAACCGCAGCGGACCTTCTGGTCCAGGAATACGGCCGATATTTCAACCTCCCCACCGTGTGTTTTCGCGGCGGCACCCTGACGGGTCCGGATCACGCTGCCGCGCAACTCCATGGCTTCCTGGCCTACTTAATGCATTGCACAGTCACGCGGACTCCCTATACCGTATTTGGATTCAAAGGAAAGCAAGTGCGCGACGTCATCCATTGCCGTGATGTGGTGAAAGCTTTTCACGCGTTCTGGCGAGCCCCTCGATGCGCGGCGGTTTATAACATTGGGGGCGGCCGGACAAACAATTGCTCGGTGCTAGAGGCTATTGATCTATGCCAGAAAATCGCTGGCGTGGAACTGGATTGGACGTACCAGGATCAAGCGCGCGTGGGAGATCACATCTGGTGGATCAGCAGCCTGGAGCGGTTTCAGCAGGACTATCCGGAGTGGCGGCAGGAGTTTACTCTCCAGGAGATCGCGTCGCAAATCGCCGACGCGGCCCTGGTGCCTATACCTCAATGAAACACTTAGGAAAACGAAATTTACTGGGTGTGCTGGTAGACGCCTTGGACTACGAGAGCGCAGTCGGCACGATCGTAGAAGCAGCCCGTTTACGACGCCCTCTGGCTGTCACCGCGCTGGCGGTGCATGGCGTGATGACTGGCGTCAGGGACCGCGTTCATCGTCATCGCCTGAACTCGCTGGACCTGGTGACGCCGGATGGCCAGCCGGTGCGTTGGGCTCTGAACTTAGCTCACCGCACCAGACTTAAGGACCGCGTCTATGGTCCCACGTTGATGCTGAGAATCTGTCAGGAAGCCGCCTCGAAAGGCTTGGCGGTGTACTTGTATGGCAGCCGCCAGGAGGTGGTCGGCCGCTTGGCAAGTTCCCTCAAAGAGTGGTTTCCAAATTTACGAATCGTGGGTGCTGAACCCTCCATTTTCGGAACGCTCAGTGATCAGGATAGGAGCGAACTCGTAGGTCGGATACGGCATTCACGAGCGAACATTCTGTTCGTCGGCTTAGGTTGCCCGCGCCAGGAAGTGTTCGCTTACGAGATTCGCCATGCCTTGAGCTTGCCTGTGGTTGCTGTTGGCGCGGCGTTCGATTACCACTCTGGCTTTCGCGCCGAACCCCCGCCATGGATGCAGCGCGCCGGCTTGCAATGGGTTCATCGTCTCGCGCAGGAGCCGGGGCGTCTGTGGAAACGCTACCTCTTTCACAACGCCGCGTTTCTCCTCCGATTTTTTCTGCAGTTGACCGGCCTTAAGTGTTCCGATCCTGCGGACACGGAACATCCGCTCCATCCGCTTTCTTTAGGATGAATACAGCCGCTCAGCCTCGCGTCGCGATACCCCCGGTCTCGGTGCCCGGCGTGGCGCCCTGGGCCATCTTCGCCACCGATGTAGTGGCGCTGGAGACCGCGTTTCTCCTTGGCTACTCGCTACGAATCCTTCTGGCCTCCTGGTTCACGGCAGAAATCCGTGTAGAACAATTTCTCGGCGTCGCGGCGGCCATCCTGCTGCTCCCGGCCATCAACTATCAAATCGGTTTGTATCCCGGGTATCTGCTGGGGCCGGTAGAGCGGCTGCGGCGCCGAGTGCTCGCCACACTCGCTGTGTTCGGAGGCCTGGTCGCGTGGGATAGTATCGTTGCCCGCGGAGTGCTTTCGCGCGGCGTTCTGCTGGCGACGTTCCTCTTCGCTCTGGTGCTGCCGCCGCTGGCGGAGTCTGCCATGCGCGCGCTGCTGGTCAGACGTCACCGCTGGGGCATGCCGGTTGTGATCCTGGGCGCGGGCGAAACGGGGCGGGCCCTGGTCAAGACCTTGTTGCAGCAGCCTGAATTAGGTTTGAATCCCATAGCCATTCTGGATAACCATCCGGGTTCCTGGAACGGCACAGTCGAGCACGTTTCGGTGATCGGACCGCTGGGTCTCGCTTCGGATTTCGAGCAGCGCGTCGAAGCAGCGATTGTCGCCCTCGCCGACATTGGGAAGGAAGACGCCGGAATTGTCTTGCAAGAATTGAATTTTCCGCGCTTGATTGTGATCCCGGATTTGGCTGGAGTGGCCAGCCTGTGGGTGACGGCTCGCGATCTGGGCGGTGCGCTTGGCTTTGAGATTAAGAAAAATCTCATGATCCGCCGCAATCACGCGCTCAAAAAAACGATGGATCGGGCTATCGCACTACCCCTGTTCCTGGCCAGTTTGCCGCTGCTGTTGCTGGCCGCGGCGTGGATCAAACTTAACAGCCGCGGTCCTGCGTTCTATCATCAACAACGCGAAGGTTTCGCTGGCAAAACTCTGGACGTTTGGAAACTGCGGACTATGCGCGTCGATGGGGATTCCGTGTTGCAGGATTGGTTTCGCACGCATCCTGAAGACCGCGACCATTGGAAACTGCACTTCAAGCTGCAACGCGACCCACGAGTCTTGCCCGTGATTGGGCGTCTTTTGCGCCGCACCAGCCTCGATGAACTGCCGCAACTTTGGAGTGTCCTAAGAGGCAATATGAGCCTAGTGGGTCCGCGGCCGCTTCCCGACTATCATCTGCAACAGTTTTCCCGCGAGTTCCGCACCTTACGGACGCGGGTACTCCCAGGCCTCACGGGTCTCTGGCAAGTGTCTACGCGCAGCGACGGCGATCTAAAAGTTCAGGAGGCGCTCGACACCTACTACATCCGCAACTGGTCGCCGTGGATGGATCTATACATTTTGGCGCGCACTGTAGCCGCGGTAATTCGCGGTCGAGGCGCCTATTAGCGGCCCAAATGTTGTTGAACGCGATTCTGTGCGTCGGAATCGTTACATTGTGCTTCGCGGCTCATTGTACGTTGAGCGTCTTTCAGCTTAGGAATTTGGGGCGCACGGTAATGATGCACCAGACCGAGCGCCGCCCGCTCCTCGGGGCGCAAGCCCGTTTCACTAGTCTGGATTTTTTGAGCATGATCGAGCGTTTGGAACAAGCTGCCATCCATGTACGCGGCGGGGATTGCCGGATGAATGTAGTAGCCGCGGCAAGCAGGGGGGCGATTGCCTAGCTTTTGAGCAGTTATCTTCACCGCCTCTGTAATATTCTTCTTGGCTTCCGTCTCATTATGGGCGGGACCGAGTTGCTGGAGAGCCAGAATCATCTCCGTGGTTCCTTTCCAGGTGCGGAAATCCTTGGCAGTGAATTTTTCTTTCGCCAGACCCTCCAGATATTCATTTACATCCTCGGAATGGATCTTGACGATTTGACCGTCGGCATCTTCATAGAGAAACAACTCCTGGCCCGGCAGACATTGGCATTTGCGGACAATCGCAGCCAGGCGCCGATCCGTCAATTTCATTTTTTGTAGCTGGCCGCTCTTACCGCGGAAATGAAAGTGAATAGTTTGCCCCGTCACTTCAACGTGGTTATTGCGCATCGTCGTTAAGCCGAAGGACTCGTTCTGCCGCGCGTAATCTTCGTTGCCGATGCGAATCGCCACTGAATCGAGCAGTTGCACGATGGCGGCTAGGATTTTCTGCTTGCACATTCCCCGGCTGTTCAGATCCTTGTGAACCTGCGCGCGGATTTTCGGCAGAGCCGCTCCAAAGGCGGCCATGCGATTGAATTTTGTTTCGTCCCGCATCTGCCGGTAATACTTGTGATAGCGATATTGCTTACGGTGCCGCGCGTCGCGCCCTACCGCCTGCAAGTGGCCGTCTTCACGCAGGCAGATCCACACATCGGTCCACGCCGGCGGAATCACTAAGCTGCGGATTCGCTTTAGAGTAGCCGCGTCACGAACGGGAGATCCCTTGGCGTCAAAATATTTAAAATCCCCTCCCGCCGGTTTGCGGATGATGCCGGGTTCGCGGTCGGATACGTAGCGCAGTCCAATTTTCCGGGCCGCCTCTCGAGACAGCGCCGGGATACTTAATGCCGCTTGCACTCCTGCATAACTTGCACGCCTCTTTCCAAACCGAAAGAGACTGTTTTCTTAGCCTGTCGCGGGGCGAGGATCACTCTTTGCGGCTTTGGCTATGTCGCCATGCGCCGCTTTCGCGATTCCTGCCATTAAACGCTTAGATACAACGGAGCGAGGCTTTTCTGTAACCACGTCCACCTCGCTCGCATACATGTCGCGGTGTTTGATCAGCAGCCAGGAGGCGCCCCGGGAATTGCCGGGCCCACCCTTGGTCCGCACCAGCACCCAGGAACCGCGTAGTTTTTTCCCATGCAAGGAAAACTTCAACTCACCCTTGCGCAAGGCGGCGTCTGGATCTGCCTCCGGTTTCCAGGTCCCTTGATCCCAGATCATCACGGTTCCGCCACCATATTGGCCTTCCGGGATAATGCCCTCAAACTGTGCGTACTCGATGGGATGATCCTCGACAGCCATGGCGAGCCTCTTTACGGCAGGGTTTAGCGATGGCCCCTTGGGGACTGCCCACGAAAGCAGCACGCCCTTCCATTCAAGCCGAAAATCATAATGTAGATGACTCGCCTGGTGTTTTTGAACCACAAAAATAAGAAGCTCGTTCGACGCAGGTTGGTCCGACGTCAGGGTATGCGCGGCGCCTTCGGGCTCAGGGCTGATTTCAAAATCCCGCTTGTTGCGATATTTTGCCAGTGCCATGGAAGTCGGTTAAGCAATTTGGAAGCCACGGAAACATAGCACCCGACAGAGCTATCTAACGGACAGTATCTCTATGCCATTCGCTTCGCCCAACAAGAGCGCGCATCCGAGCACGTTTCTTCCAGGAGCCCCAGGAACAGTCAAAAATGGGAAAGACCGGGTCGCTATTCCGCAGGGTCTGAAAGATGCCGCTCTGGCCGTCGGCGGCAAACAGCTCACCCTGACGAATCTAACGAAAGTGTTTTGGGCGGAGGAAGGCATCACCAAGGGCGACCTGTTGCAATATTATTCTGATGTCTCTTCTTATCTGCTGCCCTATCTGGAGTCGCGAGCCATGGTGCTGAAGCGCTACCCGGACGGGGCTTCGGGTAAGTTTTTCTTTCAGAAACACGCTCCAACATCGCGGCCCCCATGGATTCCCATCTGCCAAATCCAACACCCTTCGGCCAACTTGGTCGACTTCCCGGTGATCAATAATCTGCCGGGCTTGCTGTGGGCGGTAAACCTTGGATGTATCGACTTGAACCCTTGGTATGCGCGCTGCGACGACGTTGATCGGCCGGACTATTTGCACTTTGATCTGGACCCGACGCCGGGGGCTACCTTTGCTCTAGTGCGAGAGGCGGCGCTGCTCTTGCGCGACGAGCTGGGTGCGTTGAAGATCAAAAGTCATGCTAAGACGAGTGGTTCCCGCGGCATCCATATTTATATTCCGATTGCGCGCGGTCCTCTGCAAAAAGAAGTGTGGACATTCGCGAAAGCTTTCTCCGTGAGTGCCGCGCAGAAGCACCCCAAAATTTTGACCTCTGAGTACCGCGTTGCCAAGCGGCCGCCGAACCGGATTCTAGTGGATTATAACCAGAACGCCTGGGGGCGGACGTTGGCCTCGGTTTATTCGGTGCGCCCCAAGCCTCGTGCGCCGGTGTCCGCTCCCGTTACCTGGGAAGAAGTGGAGCGGGGCATCGAGATCGAGGATTTCCGCATCGACAATATGGTGCAGCGCCTCGCGAAATTGGGCGACCTCTACAGGCCGTTG
>JALYJH010000028.1 GCA_030775415.1 Acidobacteriota bacterium
GCCATGCCCACGCGCTGAATTTGCGCGATTCGGGCGTGAGCGTCATCGTGGGCCTGTACCCGGGGAGCAAGAGCTGGGCAAAAGCCGAAGCCGCCGGACTCCGCGTGATGACCACCGCCGAGGCCGCGAAAGCTGCCGACACGATGATGGTCCTGGTTTCCGATCATCTGCAAGGCGATCTTTACGAAAGCGACATCAAACCGGGCCTGACCGCGGGCAAGACTCTCATGTTCGCGCACGGCTTCGCGATTCACTTCAAGACCATCACGCCGCCAGCGAATGTGGACGTGACCATGATCGCGCCCAAGGCTCCGGGACATCGCGTTCGCGAGCTCTACACCGAAGGCGTGGGCGTGCCCGCGCTGGTGGCGGTGCATCAGGACGCGACCGGTAAGGCGCACGAGGAAGCGCTGGCTTATGCGCTCGGCTTGGGCTGCCTGAAAGCCGGCGTCATTGAAACGACGTTCAAGGAAGAGACCGAGAGTGATCTCTTCGGCGAGCAGGCAGTGCTTTGCGGCGGCGCCAGCGAGTTGATTCGCGCGGGCTTCGAAACTCTGGTGGAGGCGGGTTATGCGCCTGAAATCGCGTATTTTGAGTGTCTACATGAACTGAAGCTGATTGTCGATCTTATTTACGAGGGCGGTCTCAGCTACATGCGTTACTCGGTATCGGACACGGCGGAATACGGCGACTACACGCGTGGCCCGCGTGTGATCAACGACCAGACGCGCGTCGAAATGAAGAAGATTCTGGCGGAGATTCAATCCGGCGAATTCGCGCGCAACTGGATCGCGGAGAACAAGAGCGGCCGCAAGAACTTTCTGCACATGCGTGAAGTGGCGCAGAACCAGAAGATCGAGCAGGTGGGCGCGGAGCTCCGCAAGATGATGCCGTTCCTCAAAAAGAAAAAAGAAGTAGGAGTGCCGGCGGCCTAGTAAGCAGCCGGGAGGGCCATATTGTATGCGTGTTTTTACCTTCGATACGACGTTGCGAGATGGCACCCAGGGCGAGGCCGTCAGCCTCTCGGCGGACGACAAAGTCCTGGTGGCTCATAAGCTGGATGAACTGGGGATCGACTATATCGAGGGCGGCTGGCCCGGGTCGAATCCCAAGGATAAAGAGTTTTTTGCTCGCGCCAAGTCGATTCAGTTTAAACACGCCAGACTGACTGCATTCGGCGCCACCCGCATGGCGCGTAATTCTGTCGAAGAGGACACGAGCGTCAATGCGTTAATCGAAGCGGACACCCCAGTGGTGTGTGTCTTCGGAAAAACTTGGGAACTGCATGTCCGCAAGGCGCTCGGGATCACCGAAGAAGAAAACCTGAAGCTGATCTCCGACACCGTGCGGTATTTAAAGGCGCACGGTAAAGAGGTCGTCTACGATGCCGAACATTTCTTCGACGGCTACAAACATAGCCGGGACTTCGCGTTCCGCACCCTGGAAGCTGCCCACCAAGCCGGCGCCGACACGCTGACTTTGTGCGACACCAACGGCGGCACCATGACGGGACAAATCGCCGAGATCTGCGCTGACGTGCGCAAGAATTTCGCCGGGATTCTGGGAATCCATACTCATAACGATTGTGAACTGGCGGTGGCCAACGCGCTGGCGGCCGTGGAGCAGGGGTTTCAGCACGTGCAAGGCTGTTTCAACGGCTACGGCGAACGCTGCGGAAACGCCAATTTGACCAGCATCATCGCCAACCTGGAATTGAAGATGGGCCACTCGACCATCGGCAAGGAGCGGCTCACGCAGCTCACTGCGGCGGCGCGCTTCATTGCGGAGCTGGCGAACCTGCCGCTGCGTGGCGATCAGGCGTATGTGGGCCACAGCGCGTTCGCGCACAAGGGCGGAGTGCACGTGAATGCAGTGCTCAAGGATTCCAACACTTATGAGCACATCAGCCCCAAAACCGTGGGCAACCGGCAGCGTGTACTATTGAGCGATCTTTCGGGCAAAGGCAGCATCCTTTATAAGCTCAAACAGCATGGCCTAGAAGACCGCCTGGATGACGCGGCGCGGCGCCACCTGCTCGATCGCATCAAGCAGATGGAGTTCCAGGGCTACGAGCTAGAGGCCGCCGAGGGCACTTTTGAACTTCTTGTCCGCGAGGCACTCCGGCCAGGGCTCAATTTATTTGAGGTGGCGAGCTACGAAGTGATCACTAAGGCCACCAATTCCACTGCCAATGTGACCTTGAAGGCACAGGATAACGTGCTGACGGCGTCCGCTACAGGGAACGGTCCGGTGAACGCTTTGGACGTGGCGTTACGGCAGTGCCTGTCGACGCTTTATCCGGCCATCGCCAGCGTGGAATTGACAGATTACAAAGTCCGCGTTTTGGACAACAAAAAAGGTACGGCCGCGCTGGTGCGCGTGCTGATCGAGTGGTCGGATCGCAAGCGCAGCTGGGCCACCGTCGGCGTTTCCGAGAACGTGATCGAGGCCAGCTGGTTCGCCTTGGTCGACGCCATGCGGCTGGAACTGATGCGGCTCCACGAGGACGATCCCAACGTGCAAAAAGCCGTTGAAGACTACTGTTGGGGCGTGTGATTCGGGCCAATTTAGGCTAAAACCTAAGGGTCGACTAAGGCGTTCGCCTCGTAGTAATTCCTTTCTGTACGCCGTACTATTGGGCCATGGCGTGGTCCGGCAATTTACGGTGTCTACATTGCGACGGGAAACTGCCGCTCTACCGTAAGCTCACCAGTGGACAATTCTGTTCCAAGGCGCACAGTGACGCCTATTGGCAGGAACAGCACCGCCTTGCCGTCGAGCGCCTCCATCAGACGCATGATTCGCTGCGCGCGTATAAGGCACCGGCGGACACGCTCGAAGCCATTCTGGGAAAGCCTGCGGCCAGCGAGCCGGTGAGCTCGGCCCACTACTATCAGGCCGATGACGCAGCTTCCGTCGAGCCGATGGAGCCGGAGCTCGAATTCTCCGACATGGCCCGGTCGGCTGCGAACACGGGCAAAGTCACCTTCGCCGGGTTCGTGCTCGAAGACAAGCCGGGGCTATGCGCCTGGGAAGCGATCCGCGCGGCCTGGAACGGTGAGTTCATTCTGTGGCCGATGAGCCGGCCCGCTCTTCCGCAGAGTGCCGGCGAGAAACAGGATTATACGCTGGGAGCGGTTTCGACGGTACCGATGCCGCGGTTCGTCGCTCGCGGATTCGCGACCATGATCCTCATGGATTCTGATAAATCCGCACCCGTCGAATTTACCGGGGCACCGGTTACGAAAATTCGCTTGGGATTAATGCCCGAGCCTGCCGAACTGAGCGAACTTCTTCCGCAAGTGGTTCCCGAGGTGGAGGAGAATCGTCCGCCCTTTGCCGACAGCCTGATGACCTTGCAAAAGTTTGCGGCGCAGGCGGTGTCTCCGAAGCAGGCCACCAGGGCACTCGAGCCCCTCGAGAATACCGGAAAAGCACAGAACACGCGTCTCGATGCCACTTTCGCGATACCTGCCGTGGTGGCCGTTACGCGCCTGGAACCGTTGAGCCTGAGCAACGCCCCGAAGGTGTTGGCCGCACGCGCGGGGGCCAAGGGAGACACACAGCCCGCAGATTTGTGCGGCTATGCGCAGCCCCTGAAATGGAAGGGCGAAAGCGACGCGCCGTCGATGAAGCTGGCGATACCGGGCGCCGGTCCAGTGATGTCTTTGGCTCCGCGCAGGCATGATCTAATCTTCGCTGGCGTGAGCGCAACGGCGAAAGCAAATATCGAAATCCTGGCATCGGCCACGGCTCTCGAACTGCGCAGCGTGACGGCCAGCCCTGCCGCGCAATTGGCCTCGCCATCGATTGCCTTGAGTTTGAATACGGCGCCGGGTTGCCGTTATAGCGTGGCCCCGCAGGCGGGACCGGTCAAACTACTGGCGAACGCGACAGAGATTGAACCCGTGCCCGCGCCGCGAAAGCAACTTTCGGCGCAGGCGATTGAATTGGGTTTGCAGACTGCCCCGCCGTGCACGTTGACGCTGGCAAGTCAGGCGGGAGTGATCTCGGCTCCGCAAGCAAATGTGGACGCGCTTGCGGCGAAGACGCAACTGCGGATCGTTCCGCTGCCCAATGGTCTGGGCGGGGCGGAGCAGAATCCGCCAATGGCGAAAGTTCTGCCGTTGGCGTTCCGTCCAACAGCCGTAGCGCCGCCGGTCGCGACTCCGGCCATGGCCGGCGTCGAGCAGATTTACGCGGCGAACACACCCCTGAATCCGGTAACCAGGTTCGAGCCGGTCGAGGGTGCAGACAAGCCGCAATTACACGGGTTCCTGGCTTGGACGCAAAGCCTCACCGGCGCCGCGGAAAGAAAGCACCCCTGGACCCACGCGGCGGATTTCTGGCAGCATGCTCCGCGGGACTTGAAGCTATTGGCTGTCGCGATTCCGATCCTGCTGGCACTGGCATTGCGCCCGTCGCTGCCCAAGGTGCAATCGGCGGCGCCGCAGACCACGCAGGGCATTTCGAAAAATATCGGCGATGGCTTGCGCGAGCAGTTTATAAACGTGCGCAACAGTGTGGCTCAGCGCGCGGGAGTTTCGCTGAGCGAGGACTTCCGATCGGGTCTCGAAGACTGGCAGGCGCGTGGGGATATGTCGTCGGGTTGGTCCTTTGACGGAAACGGTTTCGTAAAGCCGGGAACGCTGGCGCTCTATAAGCCCTCGATGGCGCTGTCCGACTACGACATGGATTTCCTGGGCATGGTCGACAAGAAAGCTTTGAGCTGGGTAGTGCGCGCGAAGGATTTCGATAACTACTACGTGGTGAAGCTCATGATGTTGAAAGGCGGACCGCTGCCGACGTTGGGCATCACGCGCTATGCGGTGATCGACGGCAAGGCCGAAACCCGCGTGGATACTAAGGTAGCGATCGATACGCGCCCGGACATGCTCTACCGCGTCGGCATGAATGTTCATGACGATACTTTCTTATTGAGTTTGCAAGGTTCGGTGATTGACAACTGGACCGACGCGCGGCTCAAGCGAGGCGGCGTCGGGTTCTTCGCTCCCCAGGGCGAAGAGAGCCGCTTGCGATGGCTGCAACTGACGCATCAGTACGACATGCTGGGCCGCCTGTGCGCCTATTTGGCGCCCTACAATATTCCAACAACGAACGGGAGCTGGTAACCATGAGTACGCCTAAGACAGGAACGCCAAGCAAAGCAGCGGCGCAGACAGAGAGTAAAGCGGTGTCGCCCGCACTGGCAAAGGCGGTGTCTTTGCACCTGGAAGGCAAGCACATAGAAGCCTTGAAGGAGTTAAATGCTGCTCTCGAGAACGGCGAAGAGAGCACGGAGATTTACTCCGCCAAGGGCCATTTGCAGTTTGAGCTCGAGCAGTATGACGACGCCATTAAGAGCTATGAGAAGCTGCTGACGCTGGCGCCGCGGCACACCACCGCCAACTTCAATCTGGGCATCTGCTATGAGAAGCTGGGCCGCTGGAACGAAGCTACGGAAGCATTCCAGCGGGCGCTCGATGCCGATCCCAATCGCAACGAAGCGCAATTGGGCTTGGGAATCTGCCTGCTGCATCAAGAGAAGCCGGAGCCGGCCATCGCATGCTTCGACAAGGTACTGGCGCGCACGCCCGCACATGAGACGGCGCTCTTCGGCAAGGCGGTATCTCTGCAACTACTGTGGAAGTTTGACGAAGCCACCTCCATCTATTTGCAGCTTTTAGGCAAGAATCCGCAGTCGGAGGAGTGCCTAGTGAATTTGGTTACCATCGGCATGGCGCGCAAGGATCACGATGCAATCCAGAAATATTCCGAGCAACTGCTGACGCTGCGTCCGCATTCGCAGGCAGCGCTGGAAGGTTTGGCGACTTGCGCTTTCCATAACAGCGACTTTGAAGCGGCCGCCCAACTGTGCGCGAAGCTGGTCGAATTCACGCCGGATCATTTCGAGCGTTGGTTCAACTTGGGGGTCGCCGAGCAGAAGCGTAATAAGCTGCCGGAAGCAGCCAAGGCGTACGGGGAAGCGGCGCGCATTCGTCCCGATGCCAAACAGGCGCATGTAAACCTGGGAATCGTCAAGCAGGAAACCGGGGACTTGGCGGGCGCTCGGGAAGGGTACGAGCGGGCGCTGCAAATCGCTCCCGACCAAGCCGATGTGATTTACAATCTGGCGAGCGTCATCGAGCAGCAGGGTGAAAAAGAAGACGCCGAGCGGCTGTACGTGAAGCTGCTGTCGCGCAATCCTGATTGGGAAGACGCCTGGTTCCGTCTGGGTTATCTGCGGCTGGCGCGCGCGGATTACCGCGGTGGCGCGGAAGCGTTCCAATCCTGCGTCCGCAAGCGTGCAGCGTGGCCTGAAGCGCAGCTTAACCTGGGCCTGTGCTGCTGGAATTTGGCGGATCGCGATGGCGCCGCGAAGGCCTTTGAAGCGGTGCTGGCATTGGATGGGCATTCGATCGACGCGCTGCGCGGCTTGGCCGCTCTGGCTGTCGAGCGCGAAGATCTGGACAAAGCTCTCGACTTGCAGGCCAAGCTCATTGAGGCTGGCGAACGCACTCCCGAGTTGTTCTACAACACGGGCTTGCTGTTGCAGAAGTCGGGCCAAGTGGAAGACGCCGTGCGCCTGTATCAGGAGGCGCTATCGGATCGTCCGAACTTCCCGGAAGCGTTGCTCAATTTGGGCCACGCGCTCAAGTCACAGGGCAAACCGGATGAGGCTCGCGAGTTCTGGCGGCAAGCTCTGGAGCAGAAACCGGAACTCGCCGCCGGGTACTTCGGCCAGTAACGGCTTTGCCGTTCCGCACGCCTTAGTTCCAGGAGCGGTTTGCCGCCTCCTCTGGAGATCGCAAGGCCGTGTGGGTATACTCAAAGTAGATGCAATACGCGAATTCTCTGTTGAATCTCGCATGGCTGGCCTTGTGCGTGGCTGCCTTTACGTGGTTTCTCGTTTCGACGAGCCGCAGAGGTGTGTCCAGCCGCCGCTTAGTGATGGGGCGGGCTTTGGCGCTGGGTCTGGCACTGATTTCGCTCTTTCCTTGCGTTTCTGCTAGCGATGACTCCGTCCGCATTGAGCTTCTGAATGCTCAGGCGGGAGCGGACTCGCCAGGACATTCGTCCTGGAGCGCTCAACGTCCTAGTACGGAAATGCTGGCAATTCTGGTGGGACTGTTAGAAGTGCTGGAGTCGGCACAAGTCACCGCCGTCCTGGCTCTCACCGTAGCACTCTGTCTGTTTACGCTGGCCCTGGCGATCCATCCGGAGAGTTTAGACCGATTCCTTCCTTCCTGCGCCGGCCGCGCTCCTCCCAGCCGTTTCCTCGCTTCGCTCTAACTTTTTTCAATCAGTAGTCAAGAGTTTTAGGAGGGGAAGAATGCCACGCCTTATTGGGCGGGCGCTTGCCGGGTTCCTGTTGGCAGTCTCCGCGGTTTCCGCCCAGACCGCATTGACATGGGAACAGGTCCGCGAGCGCTTCCGCGCAAACAATCCGAATCTGACCGCCGGCAGGGTGGGGGTCGAGCAGTCCAAGGCGCAGGAGATCACGGCGTATTTGCGGCCGAATCCGGACGTCACGGCGACGCTGGATCAACTGGATCCCTTTTCTCCCAACCCCTACCGGCCGCTGGGCAACGCGCTTCCACTGGTTTCCGGGAGCTATCTGCACGAGCGCGAGCACAAGCGGGAACTGCGGCGGGACAGCGCGCAGGGGGCGACAGCGATTGCTTCGTCGACATTAGAGGACCAGGAACGCAATCTGCTGTTCAATCTGCGCAGCGCGTTCGTGTCCATTCTGCACGCCAAGGAAATCTTGAAATTGGCGCAGGACAATCTGGCTTACTACGATCGTGTGCTTGAGGTAAACCGGACGCGGCGACAGGCCGGCGACATCTCCGAAGTAGACCTGGGGCGACTGGAATTGCAGCGGGTGCAGTATGAGTCCGATTTGCAGACCGCGGACGTGAGCCTGCGTACCGCGAAGATTCAACTGCTGGCGCTGCTCAACGACCGCACTCCCATTGAGCAGTTCGACGTGAACGGCAAGTTTGATTTCAGTGAACAGGTGACGCCGCTCGAGGAGTTCCGCGCCGCGGCCCTGGACGCGCGTCCAGACCTGAAGGCGGCCTTGCAGGCAGTGATGAAATCGAAGACGGACCACCAGTTGGCGATTGCGAACGGCTCGACGGACCCCACTTTCGGCGTCGATTTCGGTCGCAATCCGCCGATTCCGGTGTACGTGGGCGCTAGCGTGACCATCCCCCTGCGGGTCTTCGATCGCAATCAGGGCGAGAAGCTGCGCACGCAATTGGATATCGGACGCAACCAGGCGCTGGTGGATGCCAACCGGGCGCAAGTCTTCAGCGATGTGGATTCAGCGTACGCGACCATGGCCAGCAATATCGCGCTGCTGCGTCCCTACAAAGACAAGTATTTGCAGCAAGCGGCCAACGTGCGGGATACCATTTCTTTCGCTTATCAGAACGGTGGCGCTTCCCTGCTCGATTTCTTAAGCGCGCAGGCTGATTACCGGAATATTCAACTGAGTTATCTGAACCTGGTGGGTTCCTATCTGACCGCCGCGGGGCAAATGAATCTTGCCGTGGGCAAGGAGGTGATGCCGTGAAACAGCATCGTGCGATGTATGCTTTGGTGGCAATTGTGGCGGGCATTGCTGGATGCAGCAGCCAGAAGGTGGATGCGGTGTCGAATGTCGCTCCGGCTGTGAAGGTGGAGCAGGCTCCCGATCCTAATGTGATTACGGTGGACAAGCCGGAGCGCTTTCCGCTAGCAAAGGCTGCGACGCGGGCCGAGGTGAATGAACTAGTGGCGAACGGGTCCGTGGCTCCCGATGTGAGCCGGACAGTGCCGGTGAACGCTCTTTCATCGGGGCGGGTGATTGAGATCCATGCGCGCTTGGGCGATGACGTCGAGAAGGGGCAATTGCTGTTAACCATTAACAGCTCGGATATGTCGCAGGCGTTTTCCGATTACAAGAAATTCCAGGCCGATGAGGCGCTGGCGAAGACGCAAGCGGAGCGCGCGCAGCTTTTGTTTGCGCACGGAGCCCTGGCACAGAAGGACCTGGATGTTGCCGTTGAGACTTACGAAAAGGCGAAAGTAGATACGCAAACGGCACTGGATCACGTCCGCATTCTAGGGGGCGATCCGCAGCGGCCTTCAGCGGTGATTGAAGTACGCGCGCCGATTTCGGGAACCATCGTCGAACAAAATGTGACGGCGGCGGCGGGCGTGAAATCGCTGGATAATTCGCCCAATTTATTCACCATCGCGGATCTTTCACAGTTATGGGTAGTTTGCGATGTTTATGAAAACGACCTGGCGCAGGTGCATGTGAGAGACAGGGCGCAAATCGAATTGAACGCGTATCCGGGGCGGATGTTTAGCGGACGGATCGCGAACATTGGAAAACTGCTGGATCCTAACACACGCACGGCCAAAGTCCGGATCGAGCTTGCGAATGAACGTGGGATCTTACGTCCTAATATGTTCGCAACGGTGCACTTCGTCTCACAAGGGGCGCAGATACGGACGGTGGTTCCGGCGAGTGCGGTGCTGCGCTTACAGGATCGCGACTGGGTTTTCGTGAAGGGCGAAGGAAATCAGTTCCGTCGCAAGGAAGTGCACGCGGGTGCGATCAATGCGGACGGCAGCGAGCAGGTGTTTAGCGGGTTGAGCGCCGGGGAACTGGTGGCGCGCGACGCGCTGCTGTTCGATCGCGACAGCAAAAAGGAGTAGCGGGTGATTCAGAAGTCCGTCGATTTCGCGCTGCGCAACCGGTTCCTGGTGATGGCAGTCGGCATTTTGCTGCTGATCTGGGGCGCCATTTCGTTCAAGTCTTTGCCGGTTGAAGCGTATCCTGACGTTGCCAATAACTATGTCCAGGTGATCACGCAATGGCCGGGGCGCGCGGCCGAGGAAGTAGAGCAGCAGGTTTCGATTCCGATTGAAGCGCAGATGAACGGGCTGCCCCAGTTAACGGCGCTGCGCTCGGTCTCACTGTTCGGTCTGTCGAGCGTGATGATGGTGTTCGACGATGGGTCGAGCAACGATTTAAACCGGCAGAAGGTGCTGGAAAAGCTATCGCAGGTGAATTTGCCCAATGGGCTGCAGCCGACGATTGGGCCGGATTACAGCCCTGTGGGACAGATTTACTTTTTCACCCTGCAGAGCACGAATCCCGCCTACGACGTGATGAATTTAAAGACACTCCAGGATTGGGTGCTGACGAAGCAGTTGAAGTCCGTGCCGGACGTGATCGATGTGGCGGTGTTTGGCGGGACGACGCGTGAGTATCAGGTAAATGTCGATCCCAACAATTTGATTGCTTACGGATTAAACATCGGCCAAGTGGAGCAAGCGCTGGCCAATAACAATATCAACGCCGGCGGCAGTTTCATTGAGCGCGGCGAGCAGGCGATCAATGTGCGAGCGGTAGGACTGGTGGAAAACACCAGCGATATTGGCGCCACGGTCCTGAAAACGCAAAACGGCATTCCGGTCCGGGTGCGCGACATCGGGCGAGTCGAGCAGGGGCCGAAGATACGGCTGGGGCAAGTGGGCAAGGCGGTGCATGCGGAGCCCGGCAAGGTGATCGACAATCCGGACGTGGTGTCGGGCATCGTACTGCTGCGCAAGGGTGCGGACGCGGACGGCGTGCTAGATGCGCTGCATGCAAAAGTCGATTTTCTCAATAAAAATTTTCTGCCGCCGGGCGTGAAGATCGTTCCGCACCTGGATCGCAGCGACTTAATGCAGGTGACCACGCACACGGTGCTGCATAACTTGGCCGAGGGCATCATCCTGGTTTCGGTCATCTTGTTTGTGTTCCTGGGAAACCTACGCGGGGCGTTGATCGTGACGCTGACGATTCCATTTTCTTTGCTGTTCGCGGCGATCTGTTTGGATTTGCGGCATATTCCAGCGAACTTATTGTCTTTGGGAGCGCTGGATTTCGGCATGATCGTCGAGGGCGCGGTGGTGATGGTGGAGAATATCGTGCGGTTGCTCAGCCATCCGGCCAATCCAGGTGAAATGGAGGAGAGCGTCGGTCAAAAGATTCGCCGCGCTGCGCGTGAGGTACAAAGGCCGGTATTCTTTTCGATCGCGATCATCATTACCGCGTACCTGCCGATTTTCACGCTGCAGCGCGTGGAAGGGCGGTTGTTCCGCCCGATGGCTTGGACGGTGGCATTCGCGCTCTTAGGCGCGCTGTTGTTTTCGATGTTCCTGACGCCGGTATTGGCGAGTGTCGTTTTCCCGAAGGGCACTAAGGAATGGAACAATCCGCTGATGAACGTGCTCACGCGCCTATACGCTTCCGGAGTATCTTTGGCGATTCGCTGGCGCTGGATTACGGTAGGCGTCGCACTGGCGAGTCTGGCTGGTGTGCTTTTGCTGGCGCGCGACATCGGCTCGGAATTCCTGCCCCATTTGGATGAGGGCGCGATTTGGGCGCGTGGGTCGCTGGCACCCAGCACGGGTCCGACGGAAGGGACGCGCATCATGAACGAGGCGCGCGTGATGTTCGCGAAGTTTCCGGAAGTCACGCAGGTGGTGAGCCAGGTGGGACGGCCGGACGACGGCACCGATACCACCGGCTTTTTTAATACCGAATACTTTATCGATCTGAAGCCGAAGGAGCAGTGGCGTCCACTGTTCCACCAGGACAAGGATAAGCTCATCGAAGCGTTGGGCGCGGAGGCCGAGCAGTTTCCAGGCGTGACGTGGAATTTCTCGCAACCCATTTCGGACAACATGGAGGAAGCCGTCAGCGGGGTGAAGGGCGAGTTGGCTGTCAAGATTTACGGCACCGATTTGCCGCTGCTGGAGCAAAAGGGTGACGAAATTGTAGCGGCAATGAGCAGGATTCGCGGTGTTGAGGGACTCGGATTGTTTCGGGTCATCGGGCAGCCGAATCTGAACCTGGTGGTCGACCGCGCCAAGGCGGACCGCTTTGGCATTAACGTTTCCGACATTCAGGACGCGGTTGAGACGGCAGTGGGCGGCAAGGCGGTGTCGCAGGTACTCAAAGGCGAGGAACGCTACGACCTGGTGGTCCGTTATCAGCCGCAATACCGCAGCACTATCGAGCAGATACAGAATATCCGCCTGCTGGCGGCGTCGGGCGAACGCGTATCGTTAGGGCAGTTATGCAGCATCAGTATGAAGGACGGGGCTTCGGAAGTATACCGCGAAGGGAACTCGCGCTATGTGGCCATAAAGTACGGCGTACGCGGACGCGATCTGGGGAGCACGGTGGAAGAAGCGATCAAGACCGTGGAGTCCAAGGTAAAGCTGCCGCCGGGGTACAGGCTGGAATGGGCTGGCGAATACGAATCGCAGAAGCGTTCGGCGCGGCGGCTGGCGGTGATCATTCCGCTCACGCTGCTCCTGATTTTCTTCATTCTGTACTCGATGTTCGGGTCTATGAAGTGGGCTTCTCTGGTGTTGATGAATGTGGCGATGGCCCCGGTGGGCGGCATTCTGGCGATGTATTTTACGCATACCAATTTCAGCGTGTCTTCGGGCGTGGGATTTCTGGCGCTATTCGGGGTTTCGGTACAGACGGGCGTCATTCTGGTGGAGTACATGAATCAATTGCGCGGGCGCGGATATCCTCCGCTGCAAGCGGCTCGCGATGGGGCTATTCAACGTTTTCGTCCGATCTTGATGACCATGCTGGTGGCATCGCTGGGGCTGGTGCCGGCGGCGACTTCGCACGGAATTGGCTCGGATTCACAGCGGCCTTTTGCGATCGTGATTGTCGGTGGATTGATGGCGGTGCTGCTCATGAGCATCTTCCTGCTGCCGGCCTTATATGTGTGGTTCGCGCGCGAAGGCGACCTGCTGCCTGCGGCCGATTTGCAAGCGGCCGCTCAGGAGTAACGAATCCGCTCCGTTGCTCTTAACCGCGATGATTGCTAGACTTCTCCGAACAGGAGACAATTCATGGCGAAATACATGTATCAAGCGAGCTACACGCTGGAAGGCGTGCGAGGGTTGCTAAAGGACACCGCGTCGGGACGCCAGAAGGCGGTCGAGTCCGCGATTACGGCCTTGGGCGGAAAAGTGGAGGCATTCTACTATTGTTTCGGCATGGATGACGTTGTGCTCATCATGGATCTCCCCGATAGTGTAGCGGCAGCGGGGCTGGCTATGACGGTGGCAGCCAGTGGCATGGTGCGCGGGCGCGTCACGCCCCTGCTTACGGTGGCGGAAGCCGATAAAGCTTTGGGTGTGAAGATCGGATACCGAGCCCCCGGTCAACCGTAGGAACTCAGGCTAGCGGACGGGGATTACCTGGTCTACCATCCAGCATCCGGCGCAGCGGCCCGGTGTTGGCGGGGAGGCCTGGCGCGAGACGGCGAAGCGGAATCGTGCGCTGCGTCCGTCGGCCAAATGAATATTTACTTCCTGCTCGGCGTGATCTCCTGTTAACGCGAGCGGGCCATAGGTAATGACTCCACGCGCGAGCAAGGGCGCGAACTCGGGAAGCTTGACTAAACGCAAAAACTTTCCGTAGGGGCCGCTGATCTGGCGATTCGCCGCTGAGGCGAATTGATATACCAGGAAGATCCCCGCGTTCGGAGCGGGCG
>JALYJH010000029.1 GCA_030775415.1 Acidobacteriota bacterium
GCTATAGGGAAGCGAACACCCTCTCTATTATGATTCTTCCAATGTCGGATCCGTTCATCAAAGGCCTGCGCTCTATTTTCGGAAAAACGAAGAGCGTCGAAGGGATGCGCCTGGGCGGGCAACTTATCGGCGATCGTTTTATCGAGGACGGCTACGCATACCGAATTTCTTAATCGATGTTGAGCAGCTTGGCGACGACGTGGGTGTCCTGCTCGATTTTCTTTTGCAGCATGGTCACGGCGTAGATTAATTGTTCGGGGCGTGGGGGGCAGCCGGGGACGTAAACGTCGACGGGAATCACCTGGTTGACCGGCACCAGCGCGTAATTGGAAAACACGCCGGTGGAGGTGGCGCAGGCGCCCATCGAGATCACCCATTTGGGTTCGGGCATTTGCTCGTAGAGGCGGCGGATCACGGGGGCCATTTTGTTCGAAACGCGGCCGGCGATGATCATGAGGTCGGACTGGCGCGGCGAACCGCGCATGACTTCGGCGCCGAAGCGTGAGATGTCGAAGCGCGAGCCGATCATGGACATCATTTCAATGGCGCAGCAGGCCAAGCCGAAGCTCATGGGCCAGATGGCGTTCTTGCGGCCCCAGTTGACCACGCTGCCGATGGTGGTCATCACGATTGACTCACCGAATTCGTCCGCTTCAGGCTCCTGGTCAATGCGCGCGAAGAGCTCAGGGGGCTGGCTCAGATGAAATTTTGTGTCGGTCAAGTCCACGAGCCCATTGTCTCACGGCTACACTGAAAGTTTCCATGAGCGACAAAAATCTTCTGGAGCGCGCCGCGCAGGCGCAGGGAATCGAGCTGCGTTATCACGATATCTGGGGGCGGATGCATGAGGCGTCAGCAGATGTCCTGCGCGCGCTTCTGGGCGGGCTGGGGTTCGCGGCGGGGAGCGACGAGGAAATCGCGCGCGGGTTGGCGGAGCGGGAGGCGGCGGAGCGGCGGCGCGCGATCGATCCGACGCTGGTGGTGCGCGAGGATGCCGATCACTTGCGGGTGCGTGTTCCGGCGCGGCGCAATGGCGCGTCGATCAAGCTCGAAATCGAGTGGGAAGGGGGCGAACTGCAGCATCAATGGTTCTGGATGCCGGAGCTGCCGACACTCGAAAGCTACAGCGTGGAGGGCGAGGAATGGCTGACGAAGCGCCTTCCTCTGCCGGGTCCACCGCGGCTGGGATATCACCGCGTGCGGCTGATGTGGATGCAGGAGCCGGAACTCGAAACCTTCGCTGAGGCGCGGCTGATCGTTTGTCCGAAGCGCGCGAAAATGGTGGAACAGCGCGGGGCGGGGCTGGCGGTGAGCTTATATGGGCTGCGCTCGGCGCGCAATTGGGGCTGCGGCGACTTTACGGATCTGGAGACAGTGATTGACGCTTTCGCTCCGGCGGGCGCCGCGTTTGTGGCGCTAAATCCGCTGCACGCGATTGCGAATCGGCAGCCCTATAACACGAGTCCCTATCTGCCGCAGTGCGCGTTTTTCCGCAACTTTATTTACCTGGATGTGGAACGCGTCGGCGAGGTGAAGCTGGACGACGCGATGCGGCGGGAGATTGCGGAGTTGCGGGCCAGCGAGTTTGTGGAATATGAGCGCGTGGCGCGCTTGAAACTCGCAGCGTTGTGGAATATTTTCGAATCTTTCCAAGCGGGACGAGGGCCGGCGAACTTAAAGCAAGAAGAGTTCACGCTGTACGCGCAAGCGCAGGGGCAGTTGCTGTGGGATTACGCGACTTTTTGCGCGCTGGATGAGGAAATGCACCGGCGGGATCCGAATGTCTGGCTGTGGACGGATTGGCCGGTGGAGTATCGCGACCCGGGCTTCTTCGCCACCCACGAATTTTCCAAACAACATCAGGAGCGTATTCTGTTTTTTGTGTTCCTGCAGTGGCAAATTCAATTGCAGGCGGCGGCGGCGCATGCGCGGGCGCTGGATAGCGGGATGAGCATCGGCCTGTATCACGATCTGGCGCTGGCCACCGATCAATATGGCGAGGATCTGTGGGCTTTGCGGCGGTTCTTTGTGCCTGGCTCGCGCGTGGGGGCGCCGCCGGATGAACTTGCGCCCAGCGGGCAGGATTGGGGTTTTCCGCCGCCGAATCGCGAGGAGCATCGGCGCAACGGCTACGAATTTTTCGCAAAATCCATTCGCAATGCAGCGGCCTGCGGGGGCGCGCTGCGCATCGACCATGTGATGCGTTTCTTCCGGCTGTTCACCATCCCGCAGGGCTTCGCTACGCGGGAGGGCGCGTACGTACAAGATTACGCTAGCGATTTGCTGGGGGTTCTGGCGCTGGAAAGCGTGCGCGGAAACTTTGTGGTGATCGGTGAGGATCTGGGCACGGTGACGGATGAAGTGCGCGCGGCGCTGCATACCGCCGGCGTATTGAGCTACCGCGTGCTGTGGTTCGAACGTGACGGGGCGGGGAACTTCCGCTCGCCGGATACATTTCCGGTGGACGCGCTGGTGTGCTCGACGACGCACGACTTGCCGACGCTCGCGGGCTTTCCGCTGGGCCGGGACCTGGAGGCTCGGAAGGCGGCGGGTTTGGCGGATGAAGAGGAATATCGGCAGCAGAAGGCGCATCGCGCGAAGGAAGTCGAACGCCTGGAGCAGGCGCTCGCGGGCGCTGGATTCGCCGGCGATCCGCTGGGATTCCTGCTGGCGACGCGGTGCGTGCTGGCGGCGATCAATCAAGAGGATCTGTCGGGTGAAACGGAGCAGCAGAATCTGCCGGGAAGCACCTGGCAGTATCCCAACTGGCGGCGCAAGATGAGCGTTCCCGTCGACGAGATCGGGCCGCTCGCGCGAAAATTCGCGGCTGCCGCGGCACGCTCCGGGCGCCTGCCGGGCGGCCAATCCTAGTTGCAAGGAGATTGCGGATGATATTGACAATGGCCGCCTGTTAGCTTATTGTCAATTATATTATGCAAGTGAGTTGCAACTGGAAAGCGAGGGGCTTTCCGCTGGCGGCCTTCGCCTTGAGCGTGTTGTGGCAGCCGCTGGCGCATGGGGCTGAAGGTCCTTACTTCGTGACCTACACACATCAGATGGAAGAGCCGGGCAACCTGGAGATTACCACCAAGAATATAACTGGCAAGCCGGGGGACGGAAACCGGTTCCTCGGCTCCGCCCTGGAATTCGAATATGGCTTAAAGGGCTGGTGGACCACCGAGGCGTATCTGGACGGCCAAGCCACCGCCGCTGAGAGCGCTCTCTTTACGGGGTATCGCTGGGAAAACCGCTTCCGGTTACTGCCGCGCGAACACTGGATCAATCCAGTTCTCTATGTTGAATTCGAAAACATTAACGGCGCTGACAAGACTCTGCTCGAAGTGGTGGGGACGGACGGCAAAGACGATTTGACAGGATCTAACGCCGAAACGCGGTCCGAGAAGAAGCGCGAAATCGAGGTCAAGCTCATCTTAGGAAGTTATTTCAAAGGCTGGACCATAGCCGAAAACTTCATTGCGGAGAAAAATGTGGCCCACGCGCCCTATGAATTCGGGTATGCCGTGGGCATTAGCCGTCCGCTGGCGCTGGCGGCGCGGCCGGACCGCTGCAATTTCTGCCCCGAGAATTTTCAGGCCGGCGTTGAGTTGTACGGCGGGCTGGGGACGCATGCGGATTTCGGACTGCGGGAGACGTCTCATTACCTGGCGCCTACGGCTGCGTGGACGCTGGCGGACGGAATCCGCTTCAGCGCGTCTCCGAGTTTTGGGCTTACCGATACGAGCGCTCGATTTCTGCTGCGCTTCGGAGTGTCTTACGAAATTGACCAGTTCGGCCGCGAGGCGAAGCGGATGTTGCATCATTCTGGAGGTTCGCGATGAAATTGCTGGGGGCAGGTTTATTGGCGCTAAGCGGATTCGTCCAAGCTGCAAGTCTGGTGCAAGAAGCGCCGCCGCGCACCGCGTCCATCGGCAATCCGTACGAAGGCCAGGACAGCGCGCGGCGTGCGGGCGCAAAACTGTTTGCGCGGGAATGCGCGTCTTGTCACGGCGAAAATGGCGCGGGCGGATTAGGAAAGGCGCCGCCGCTGCGGCAACCCGGCGTTTATAGAGCGGCTCCGGGAACTTTGTTCTGGATTCTTCGGAATGGGTCGTTGCACCGCGGGATGCCGTCCTTCGCACACCTGCCGGAGCCGCAGCGCTGGCAGATCGTCACATGGTTGAAGGCCATGACTTAGCTAAGCGGGCCTACATGAAGTAGTCTTTTACTTTATCGAAAATACCTTTTTCACTGGGTTCATTTTCAGTGGGCAGCACTTCCCGGAGCTGTTCGAAGAGCTTGCGCTGGTCGCGAGAAAGTTTAGTGGGAATGCGCACGTCCAGGTGAATAAACAAGTCGCCGCGGCCGCTGCCGTTAACGTGCGGCACGCCGAGCCCTTTGATCCGCAAGCGGCTGCCTGCCTGCGAGCCTTCGGGAATCGTGACGGTTTGCAAGCCGTCGAAGGTAAGGATTTCGACCGACGCGCCCAGTGCCGCCTGCGCTAGGTTGATGGGCACGGTGCAATGCAGATTGTCTTCGTGACGCTCGAAGATGGGATGCGCCTTCACTTTGAGAACGACGTAGAGGTCCCCGGGAGGGCCGCCGTTAGCGCCGGGCTGGCCCTCTTGCGAGAGCCGGAGCTGCGTGCCTTCGTCAACGCCGGCGGGGATATTCACCTTGAGCTTGCGTTCGCGGCGCTGGTAGCCTTCGCCTTTACATTCCTTGCAGGGACGGCGAATGATCTGGCCGCGGCCGCCGCACTGGTTGCACGTACGGCGGACGGACAGAAATGCCTGTTGGTAGATTACTTCGCCCTTGCCGCGGCAGATGGGGCAAGTGGTGAGCCCGTCTTCGGGCTCGGCGCCTTTCCCTTTGCAGCGCCCGCATTCTTCAAGGCGCGGGACTTGGATGTCGATGGACAACCCGCGCATGGAGTCTTCGAAGGCGATTTCCAGATCGTAGCGGATATCGTCGCCGCGCTGGGCCCGGTTTCGGCGCTGCTGGCCTCGTGAACCAAAGGAATCGCCGAAGCCGAATACATCGCTCAGGATGTCGGCCAGATCGGGAAAGCCGGCCGTCGGATCGAACCCATTGGAAGCGGCTGAAGAGACGCCCTGGTGGCCGTAACGGTCATAGGCAGCGCGTTTTTGGGAGTCGCTGAGGACGCTATAAGCTTCGGCGGCTTCCTTAAACCGCTCTTCGGCCTGGTGATTGCCGGGATTGCGATCCGGATGGCATTCGAGTGCAAGCTTGCGATACGACGCTTTTAGCGCGGCCTCATCGCAATCGCGGCTGACGGCGAGGACTTCGTAATAGTCGCGTTTGGTTACGCTCAAGTGATTTATACCTTCTCCGCTTTAGTTGGAACCGCTTTGCTTGGAACCGGGCTCGACGGCGACTTTGACCATGGCCGGACGCAGCAAGCGGCCCTTGAAATTGTATCCTCTCTGATATTCGTCGAGCACGGTGTGATCGGCGGCTTCGCTGGTTTCGACCATTTCGACGGCGTGGTGCACATGCGGATCAAAAGGCTGTCCCGCAGATATGATCGGCTCCAGGCCTAATTTCTTCAGCGAGTCGTAGAAGCGCTGATAGATCATCTGCATTCCCTTGCTGAATTCCTTGTCGGAGGATTCAGTTTTGGTGGCGCGCTCGAAGTCATCGAGGATAGGAAGCAGCGCACGCACGGCTTCGGTGCTGGCGTATTCCGCGAACTCGACGCGCTCTTTTTCGGCGCGCTTGCGGGAGTTTTGGAACTCGGCCTGGCTGCGCAGGAAGCGATCCTGCATCTCGGCTTTTTCGGCGGCGAGGCGATCGCGCTCGACGACCAGAGCGGCCATGGGATCGGGCGGATCGCCAGCCGCAGAGGCGTTGGCGGTGGATTCAGTGGATTCAGGATCCAGCGGCTGCGACTCGCCGGGGTCTTTAGTAATGCTTTCGGTACTCATTTTCTTTTTTCCGTTACGCACAATTTCAGCGTATCATTGCTCTGTTTCGGGGGCCTTGTTTCCGGAGCTGTTGCCAGGGGGCGGCGGCTAGGAATCGACGAAGGCCTGGCCCACGTTTTGCACCGCTGACATGACACGGCTATAGTTCATTCGCATGGGGCCGAGCACGGCGATGACGGCTGAGATGCCGTTGGCGAGCTGCACCGGAACGCCGATCAGCGAGAGTTCGCCCATCGAAGGATGGGTGGCGGCGAGCCCCACGTGGACTCCGATTTCGCCGGCGGGCTGTTCGAGGAAACGGTCGACCAATTCGAGCACCCGCTTCTTTTCCGCAAGCACGCGGAACAACTCGCGCATCTTTTCCTTGGTGAGGTGGAGGTCCAGGCCAATCAGGTTGCTGGCGCCTTCCATATGCACTTCGGGCGTCGATGCGATATCCAGCAGGCCTTTCGAATACAGCATGGTCAGCTTGCGCTGGATTTCGCCGTAGGTCGCGCTGGCGTGTTCCAAGCGCGCGGAGAGTTCCTTGCGGACCTGCTCGAGCGTCCAGCCGGAGAAGTTGCGATTGATATAGTCGCGGATGGAGGAGAGCTCGTCGTGCGAGACGGTTTCGTCCAATTTCACAACGCGGTTATGGACTTCATGATCGCGGGTGACGACAACCATCAGCACGCGCTGGTCCTGCAACGAAACCAGTTCAATATGTTCCAGGGCGGGGCTGAGCTGGCGGATCGCGGCGGCGATTCCGAAGCCGCGGGTCATGTCCATCAGCATGCGGGAACTGTATTCGACGCGCTGCTCGACGGTTTCGAGACGCCCAAATTCGGCACGCAGACGCTCGATTTCAGCGGCGGCCATGCGGCGCAGGGTCAACGACTGCACGTAACTGCGGAACGCTTTTTCGGTAGGAATACGCCCGGCCGAGGTGTGCGGCTGATGCAGGTAGCCCTCTTCGTCGAGGTCCGCCATAATGTTGCGGACGGAGGCTGCACTGAGCGTATCGCCGCGACGGCGGGCAATGGAACGCGAGGCCACGGGCTCACCCGTTTCAATATAGGCGGCGACGATTTCGTGAAGAAGCTCTCGGGTACGCGGTAGCATCGGAACACCGTAACTCCTGTATTCATTTTAGAGACAAGGAGATACCGGGGTCAAGCGTCCCCTTGTACTCAGGGCTAAAGTCTTAGCCTTAGCCAGACGATGGAATGCCGATATTCGGAGAATTCTATGTTTGGCAATATTCGGTCATTGATCGCGTATCCTAAGCTTCGGTTGGCAGCCTGGAGTCAAGCGCGCGGGGAGCGTGAAGAGGGCGAGCGCTTGTTCGAGGAAGGGGACTACGAAGGCGCGGAACTGCACTTGGCGCAGGCCATCGTCGACAGCGAGCAGCGGCAGGAACCGCCCAACCAGCGCATCTCGCTACGTCTCGAAATGGGGGAAGCGCAGCGGAGGCAATTCTTGGCCGGGCGCAATCCGCAAAAATTGGAGGCGGCACAAGAAACGGTGCGTTCGGCTTACGACCTGGCATCGCGCACCAATGAGCACGAGTTGCTGGTGGAATGTCTGGATATCTCGGGCGCGGTCGAGGCGGATCGCGGCAATCTGGAGGAAGCCGGCAGGCTGCTGGAACAAGCGGGCGAGTTCGAGGCGAAGTTGAAGCATCGCGAGCCGATGATGATGGCGCGCCGGCTGCATCGTTTAGGATTGCTGCGGCAGCGGCAGGGCAGAACAGCGGAAGCCGCGGAACGTTTAGCGGCGAGCGCCGCGATTCACGAGCAGGTGTTGGGAGAAAATCACGTTTCTACCGCGCACCGGTTTAGCGATCTGGGCGCGGTTTATCACGCGATAGGGAAGTATGGGGAGGCGCAGCGTTGTTTGCGGCGCTCCATCCGGGTGCATGAACAGCAGAGCGGTTTGGAATCTCCCGAGGCAGTGGCGGATTTGAAGATGTTGACGGAATCGCTTGGAGCCAGCGGCGACATCGACGGGGCCGCCGCGCAATTGGAGCGGGTACTGACGCTTAAGCTGCGCACGGTGGGAGCGAACACAACTGCGGTGGCGGAAATGCAGTATGAATTGGCGCTGCGCTACCGTGGGTGGCGGCGTTATTCGCGGGCTCGCGAACTGCTGATGGAAGCGGCAGGCACGTTCAGGCGCACGGGCGGCGCACGCCTGGCTGGCGCTTACGAAGCGCTGGGGCGGATCGAGGAGGACACGGGGCATTATCACGAAGCGCTGCGGGAGCTGGCGCGCGCGGGGAAAGTTTGGGAGTCCGTTAAAGCGGAGTACGTTTCGGAGCTGATCCGCAACCTGGAGCACCGCGTATTTCTGTTTGACCTGCTGCGGCAGCACAGGGAAGCGGAGATTCTGCGCGAACAGGCGGCGGCTTTGGTACAGGCTAATCGCCTGGCGTAGGCGGGCTGAGAGCACCGGCGGGCGAGGGGCTATCTACTTCAGCTCGGCGCTGCTGACGCTGGCGGGTTCCTGCGACCAGTTATTGCGAACGACCAGAGTCTGGTCTGAATAGAACGTCCGGCGGCCGGAGCTGTTGAAGGATTCGGGAACAGCCGAGACCGCGTACCCGGTGGGCGTGGCTGAAACGGTAAAGATATAGCCACTCTTTTTGCCCTCGGCGAGGTCCTTCGAGATGAGGTCGGCGGCGGCGGGTCCGGCGGCTCCGCTGGCAGGCGGCCCGAGTTCGGCGAGGCTCACGGCGTAGCGGCCGAATTGCGAATAGTATTGGGTTTCGACGGCGTGGATGGTTTGGATGGCCTGGATGGCGGCGGTCTCATGGGCCGACATCATCTGCTTGTTGTACTGCGGGACGGCGATGGTTACGATCACCAGGATGATGGCGATCACAATCAGCAGTTCAATCAGCGAAAAGCCGCGGCGGCGGGTCTTTCTGGAAACGGCGCGGGTAACGGCGGGGTCACGCATATCTATATTCTAGACGCGGCGCCGGGGACGAGCGTGCAGGCCGATTTAGCCTACCCGGATGCCGGCGCGTTTGGCTTCTTTTTTGAGGGTGGCGTCGAGCGTGAGAAGAACGGCGTCTTCACGAAGGGCCAGAGCCAGGTAAAACATATCGTAGGCGGCACGAGACTGCTGGATTCGACTCAGGGCGAAGGCTTCGCGGTAGATGTCACGGTGCGACACGAAGCGATCTACCAGACCGACGGCGAGTTCCAGTACTTTTTCGCATCTGCTTAGATCGAACTCCGCGAACTGATGGTATTTCCAAACCGCATTTACGATCTCTGGGAACAGCAGCTCGGGAGCGATCACCTCTTCGGAATCGGATAGCTTTGCCGAAAGGTGACCGGCAGCTTTTCCCTCCAGGGCGACTTCCACGGCCGCATTGGCGTCCAGCACCACTCTCACCGCTCGCGGTCCTTGCGGATCATCGCGACAAAATCGGGCAAAGATTTGCCACGGCCGAGGTCGAGCCGTTTGGCCTCTTCCAATACCTTTCTCCGACGCGCTTTGGGATCAACTTCCACATCGAGTCCTTTCGCGAGGACGGCGACGGTTTGCTGGGCTAAGCTGCGACGTTCCTTTTCTGCCAGGTCCGCCAGGCGGCGATAGATGTGCTCCGGGACATCGCGAACTTGCAGGGTAGCCATGCCTTCATTTTACATGCATTCTGCATCACGAGGCAGCGAGTTGGTGAATAGCGCGTAATTTGGTCCACAGTGGCCCGAGCAAATCCAGGCGCAGGGCGTTGGCGCCGTCGGACAGGGCGCGCTCGGGAGCCTCGTGGACTTCGACGAAAACGGCGTCGCAGCCCGCGGCCACGGCGGCGCGGGAAAGGAGCGCGATAAATTGGGGCTGGCCTCCGGAGACCGTTCCAGCGGCGCCGGGGAGCTGCACGCTGTGGGTGGCGTCGAAGACTACCGGCCAGCCGAGGCCGCGCATGATTGCCAAGCCGCGCATATCGACTACCAGGTTGTTATAGCCGAAAGAGCTGCCGCGCTCAGTGAGCAGAATTTTGTTGTTGCCAGTGGAAGCGACTTTCATGGCGGCGTGCTGCATATCCTGCGGCGCGACGAACTGGCCTTTCTTGATATTCACGATGCGGCCGGTGCGTCCGGCGGCTACCAGTAAATCCGTCTGGCGGCATAGAAAGGCGGGGATCTGCAAAATGTCCACGGCCTCGGCGGCGAGGTCTGCCTGCGCCGGTTCATGGATATCGGTCAACACAGGAATGCCGCTGTCGCGCACGCTTTTTAAAATGCGCAAGCCTTCGGTCAGGCCGGGACCGCGGTAGGAGCCGGTGCTGGAGCGGTTGGCCTTGTCGAAGGACGCTTTGAAAATGAAGGGTCCTGCGATCTTGCGGATTTCGGCTGCCAGGAAATGGACATGCTCTTCGCTTTCGATCACGCAGGGACCGGCGATGAGGGCCAGCGGCTGGCCCTCGCCGATGTGAATTTGGGGGGTGACTTCGATGATCACGATCTGACGACCGACGCTTCGCGTCGCAGTTCGGGGGACGGCGCGGCAGCGGGTTCGCGGATGCCTTCGGCACGGCGCTTGTGGTGCTCCAGGGCGGCGCCGATGAAGGCTTGGAATAAAGGGTGCGGTTCGAGCGGCTTGGACTTGAACTCGGGATGGAACTGGCAGCCGAGGTACCAAGGGTGCCCGGCCAACTCGCAAATTTCGACGTAGATGCCGTCGGGTGTTTCGCCGGTGAGGCGCAGGCCGTGTTTTTTCAGAACGTCTTCGTATTCGCGATTGAATTCGTAGCGGTGGCGGTGGCGTTCGCTGATTTGATCCGTTCCGTAGGCTTCGCGCGCGTAACTTTTTTCGGCGAGATTGCAGGGATAAGCGCCAAGGCGCATGGTGCCGCCCAGTTCGTCGACGCCTTTCAGCTCGCGCAGCTTATAGATGACGCGATTCTCGGCGGCCTGGTCGAATTCGGTGGAGTTGGCGTTGACGAGCCCGCACACATTGCGGGCGAATTCGATCACCAGAGTTTGCATGCCCAGGCAGATACCGAAGTAGGGGACCTTGGCTTCGCGCGCGTAGCGGATGGCCACCAGCATGCCTTCGATGCCGCGCTTTCCGAAGCCCCCGGGGACCAGAATGCCATCGAAGCCGTCCAGCTGGGCCGCGGCTTGCGGCCACTCTAATCTTTCGGCTTCGATCCAGGTGATGTTGACGCGGGCATCGTGAGCGAGGCCACCATGGAGCAGTGCTTCCTTAAGACTCTTATAGGAATCTTCGTACTCGACGTATTTGCCGACCAGACCGATAGTAACCTGGCGTGCTGGATGCTTCATGCGGCCGACCATCTCGCGCCAGCGCGTCAGATCGCGAGGCGGGGCGTTCATCGCCAGCAGGCGCAGCGCAATATCGTCGACGCCTTGCTCGGCGAATACGAGCGGGCATTCGTAGACGCTCTCGACGTCGCTCGCGGTGATGACGGCGAGTGGATCCACGTCGCAGAAGAGCGCGATTTTTTCTTTCATGTCGGGAGGCAGGGGGCGCTCGCTGCGGCAGAGCAGGATGTCGGGCTGAATACCGATGGCTCGTAATTCCTTGACGCTGTGTTGCGTGGGCTTGGTCTTCAGTTCCTGGGCGGCGGCGATCCAGGGGACCAGGGTCACGTGAACGAAGAGAGTGTTGTCGCGGCCAAGCTCATGGCGCAACTGGCGGATCGCTTCAAGGAAGGGAAGCGATTCGATGTCGCCTACGGTACCACCGATTTCGACGATGACGACGTCTACTGGAGTTCCGTCGGGAGCTGTTGCAACTCTGCGAGCGGCGCCTTTGATTTCGTTGGTCACGTGCGGGATCACCTGCACGGTTTTGCCGAGGTAATCGCCGCGGCGCTCGCGCGAAATAATCTGTTCGTAAATGCGTCCGCTGGTGAGGTTATTGGCTTGCGTGAGCGGGGAATGGGTAAAGCGCTCGTAGTGGCCGAGATCGAGATCGGTTTCGGCGCCGTCGTCGGTGACAAAAACTTCGCCATGCTGAAAGGGACTCATGGTGCCGGGATCGACGTTCAGGTAGGGGTCGAACTTCTGCAACGTGACTTTGAGGCCGCGGCTTTCGAGCAAGCAGCCGATGCTGGCGGCCGCGATGCCCTTGCCGAGCGAGGAAACCACGCCGCCGGTCACAAATATATATTTCGCCATTATTCGGTCACCACCATTTTTCCGTAAAGAGCTGAGACTCTGTGCCAATCTTCGGGCGTATCCACGCCGAGCGATTCATACTCGGTTTCCTTCACACATATCTTGAAGCCGTTTTCGAGGGCGCGCAGCTGCTCCAGGCGCTCAGCTTGTTCGAGCGGTCCGATGGGAAGGCCGGAGTAGCCGAGCAGAAAGTCGCGGCGGTAGACGTACAGTCCGATGTGCTTGAAGTATGCGGCGGGCGCTGCATTCTCGCGGATATAAGGAATGGGCGAGCGCGAGAAATACAAGGCATTGCCGTGGTGATCGCTGACCACTTTGACAACATTGGGATCGGTGATTTCCGCGGGGTCATCGATGCGTTTCTTGAGGGTGCCCATGGGAATTTCGTCGTGTTCGAGCAAGCCTAGCACGGCGGCGTCTATGGCGGCAGGATCGAGCATGGGTTCGTCACCTTGGATATTCACGATGACCTGAGCCGTTGAAGCGGAGGCAGCCTCGGCCACGCGATCGGTGCCGGAGACGTGATCGGCGCGGGTCATCACCACGCGCGCGCGGAAGTTTTGAGCGGCGTCGCGGATGCGATTGTCATCGGTGGCGATCACGACGTTGGTAAGGTAGCGGGCCTGCGAGGCACGTTCCCACACGTGTTGCAGCATAGTTTTCCCGCCGATAGAGACGAGGGCTTTGCCGGGGAATCTTGAAGATGCGTACCTGGCTGGAATCACGCCAAGAATGCTGAGCGGCACAATCGAATATAGCATAGCGGGGGAGGGCCGATCCAGGCGTACTCCCCCAAACTCGGGAACGCAGACGCTAAACGTCTGTTATTCGAAACGCGAATTGGTGTCGTTAAGCGATTCCAGCTTTGTAGAGAGCCAGGAGCTTGGCCCAGGCGCGTTCGGCGTCGGGCTGATTGTAAATCGGCATGCCGTTCTGCTGCGGCATATCGGGCACGCACCAGCCATGCAGCGAGGCGCTGTAGACCTCGATTTCGGCTGGAACCTTGGCGGCGGCGAAGGCCTCTTTCAATTTATCCTTGGCGTCCGGCTGGCGCATGTCGTCGTTGGAGGCGATGCCGAAATACATGCGCGCTTTGATTTTCGGCGCTAGAAGATGCGGGCTATCGGGTTTGTCGGTGACCAAACCTCCGCCGTGGAAGGAGCCGCCGGCGCCGATGCGATCAGGGAGCGCGGCGGCCGTCTTCAATACTGACGGACCTCCTATGCAATAGCCTTGGGTGCCGATCTTCTTGGCCTTGTTGACTGGCTTTTGCGCATCGAGGAAAGCAACGTAGGC
>JALYJH010000030.1 GCA_030775415.1 Acidobacteriota bacterium
ATCCGTGACTCCGGAAGCAATGCCGGCGCAGGCATTCGAGATGGCGGTGCGCGTGGCGAAGGCTTCCGTCGAGCCGGACGCGGTGCGGCAGTTGGTCTGGCCCTTGAAAGTCATGCACGCTTCGTAGCGATGGCTGGCCAGGTTCAGGCTCGAATACACCATGACGCCCAAAATGACGAGAACAATCAGAATGCCGACGAGAACCGGCCTCTTCACCGCGTCACCACCGCGGTTTCGGTGAAGAACGAACCCATCTTGCGGAATTTATCATAGCGGTCATTGATGAGCTGCTTGGAGGTCATGCCGGAAAGTTCGGCCAGGGCTGCCCGCAGCGTGATGCGGACGGCTTCGGCGGCGGCGTCGGCATCCGTGTGGGCTCCTTCGCCGGGTTCGGGAATGATGCCGTCGATCAGGCCGAGATGGAGCAGATCCGGGGCGGTGATTTTTAGGGCCGCGGCGGCTTCCGGGGCGCGGGCGGAATCGCGATAGATAATGGCGGCGCAGCTTTCGGGCGAAATCACGCTGTACCACGCGTTCTGCAACATATAAATGCGATTGCCCACGGCGACACCAAGCGCGCCTCCGCTGCCGCCTTCGCCGATCACGACGACGACCACCGGGACGCCAAGCCGCGACATTTCACGCAGGTTGTAGGCGATGGCTTCGGCTTGTCCGCGCTCTTCGGCGTCGAGTCCCGGGTAAGCGCCCAGCGTATCGATCAAGGAAATGATGGGGCGCCCAAATTTGGCCGCGAGCTCCATCGCGCGCAAGGCCTTGCGGTAACCTTCGGGCTTGGGCATGCCCCAGTTGCGGAACACTTTTTGCTTGGTGTCGCGGCCTTTTTGCTGGCCCAGCACCATGACCGGGCGCTCTTCGAACCAGCCCATGCCGGTGACCATCGCGTGATCGTCGGCGAAGAAGCGGTCGCCGTGGATCTCGTGGAAATCGGTGAACAAACGCTGGATGTAATCGAGCGAATGCGGACGCTTGGGATGGCGCGCGAGTTGAACGCGATCCCAACTGGGATTGCTGGGACGAGGAGTTTGAGTGTCAGACATTGCGGCGATCGCGTCAGTTGGCCAGGACTTCCATCGCTTCGGCCCCGCACAGGCGGGAGACTTCGGCGCAGAATTCCTTGTCCGGCCGTACTTTGACGGTCACATCCAGGATAACTGAGAAGTCGCGGGGTTTTTCCAGGCGCAGGCGGACCTCGGTGTCGCCCGGTTTCGCGCTGAACAAAGTCTGCAGCGCGGCGGCGCAATCGGCGGAAGCGACGCCGTTCACCGGAACCTTGATAGAAATTAACGACGGATGGTTGATCCGCGCGACTTCCAACGGGACGATCTCCTGCACGGAGATTTTCGGGGGAGCGTTTTCTTCGGGCAGCACCAGGCCGCGCACCAGCACCGCTTTGTCTTCGTTGAGCGAGGGGTTGAGCCGCTCGTATTGCGTCGAAAACAGGAGGGCTTCGACCGAGCCTTCGAGATCTTCGATCTGCATCGCGGCCCACGGTTTGCCTTCGCGCGTGCGCTTGCGGACGATAGCGGTGAGAATGCCGCAGAGGGCGATCTCTGTTCCTTTTGTGAGACCTTCCAGATTGGCAGTGGTATGCGTGGCGAGTTCCGCGGCTTTGTCCTTGTATTGATCGAGGGGATGGCCGGTGATGTAGAAACCCAGCATTTCTTTTTCGCTGGTGAGTTTTTCGGGACCGCTCCAGTCGGGGACTTTCGGCAGCGGATGCTCGGCCGCGGGCTGCTCGGCGGTGAGCATGGCGAAAAGGCCGGACTGGCCGCTGGCACGGTCTTTCCATACGCGTGTGCCGTTTTCCATGGCGCTGTCGATTACGGCCATGAGCTGCGCGCGTGTGCCTTCGAGCGTATCCATGGCGCCCGCCTTGATCAAGCTTTCGATCATGCGGCGGTTTACGGCGCCCAGGTCGACGCGCTCGCAGAAATCGTAGAGCGAAGTGTACCGCCCAGATTCAGTGCGCGCTTTGGCGATCGATTCGACGGCGTTTGCGCCCACATTCTTGATCGCGCCGAGTCCGAAACGAATGCCTTCGCCGGGCCCGGAGACAACCGGCGTGAAGTCGAAATCAGAGGAGTTCACGTCCGGAGGCAGCACGCGGATGCGCATTTCGCGGCATTCGTTGATGTACTTCACCACCTTCGCCGTGTTGCCGGTTTCCGAGGTCAGCAGGGCGGACATGAACTCGATGGGAAAGTGCGCCTTCAGATATCCCGTCACGCAAGCCAGGTACGCGTAGGCGGCGGAGTGCGACTTATTGAAGCCGTAGCCGGCGAACTTCTCCATCTGGTCGAATATGCGCTCGGCCTTTTTGGGCGGATGTCCGTTCTTCTTCGCGCCCGCGACGAAAAGTTCGCGGTGCTTCGCCATCTCCTCCACTTTCTTTTTGCCCATTGCGCGGCGCAACAGATCGGCCTCACCCAGTGAATAGCCGGCAATGCGGTTGGAGATCTGCATCACCTGCTCCTGATAAACCATGACGCCGTAAGTCTCTTCAAGAATCTCTTTTAACTCCGGCACGTCGTAGACCACGTCCTTGCGGCCGTGTTTGCGATCGACGAAGTCGTCGATCATGTCCATGGGGCCGGGGCGGTAGAGGGCGTTAAGGGCGATCAGGTCTTCCACCCGGTCGGGCCTATAGCGGCGCAGGACATCGCGCATCCCGGGCGATTCAAATTGGAAAACGCCGCTGGTAAGCGCCTTGCTGAAAATCTGCGTATACGTATGCGGATCGTCCATGGGGATTTCTTCCATGGTCAGCTTGACGCCGCGATGGCGCTCGATCAGCTTGAGGGCATCGGAGATGATGGTGAGCGTGGTCAGGCCCAGGAAATCCATCTTGAGAAGCGATAGTTTTTCCAGGCCGTTCATGTCGTACTGCGTGACAATTTCGTCTTTGTTGGTCTTGTAGAGCGGGACGATCTCACGCAGAGGAAGTGGTGAAATCACTACTCCCGCGGCGTGGACGCTGGCGTTGCGCGCCATCCCTTCCAGGCGCTCGGCCACTTCGAGAACCTCTTTTACCTTGGGATCGCTACGCGCCAGAGCATCCAGTTGCGGCTCCATTTGCCGCGCCTGTTTCAACTTGATGTTGAGCGGCATGGTCGGGATAAGCTTGGTGATGCGGTCCACTTCGCCGAAACCCATGTCGAGCACGCGGCCTACGTCTTTGATGGCCGCGCGCGCTCCCATGGTGCCGAAGGTGATGATCTGCGCCACTTGCTCGCGACCGTATTTTTCAGTGACGTACTGAATCACTTCGCCGCGCCCGCGCGTGCAGAAATCGATATCGATGTCGGGCATGGAGATGCGCTCGGGATTCAGGAAGCGCTCGAACAGCAGGCCGTAGGCGAGCGGATCGATGTCTGTAATCTCCATGGCGTAACTGACCAGGCTGCCGGCGGCGGAACCGCGGCCCGGTCCCACGGGGATGTTGCGCTGCTTGGCGAAGCGGATGAAATCCCAGACGATCAGGAAATAGCCTGAGAACTTCATCGACTGGATCATTTTAATTTCGCGATCTAGCCGTTCCGCGTATTCGGCGAGATCGTGCTTTAAGTTCCCTTGCGCGGCCAGGGCCTCCAGCCGCCCCCGGCGTTTTTCGAATCCGTGGCGCGCGACGTATTCAAAAAAGCTGTCGGTGGTGTGATCCTGCGGAATCGGAAAGCGCGGGAACGGTTCCACTACCTTTTCGAGTTTGAGCTGGCACCGCTGAGCTATATCGTAAGTCCGATCGAGCGCGTGCTCCACCTCGCCAAACAGCGTCATCATTTCTTCGCGGGTCTTTATATAAAACGCTTCCTGCTCGAAGCGCATGCGGTTCAAGTCCGACATGGATTTGCCGGTCTGAATGCACAGCAGAATCTCGTGGGCGCGCGCGTCGGTCTTGCGCAGGTAATGCGAATCGTTGGTGGCTACCAGCGGGATGCCCGTATCGGAGGCCAGGCGGTGCACCAGCGGCATGACTTTCGCGTCGGGCTCCAGGCCGTGGTCCTGCAATTCGAGGAAAAAATTCTTGGGGCCGAACAGGTCTGTGTATTCGTAGGCAATGCGGCGCGCGTCTTCGTAGCGGTCCTGCAGCAGAGTCTCGTTAATGTCGCCGCGAAGACATGCGGAGAGAGCGATCAGGCCTTTCGAGTGGCGCGAGAGCAGGTCCTTATCGATACGCGGCTTGTAATAGAAGCCGTCGAGATAACCGGTGGAGACCAGTTGAATGAGGTTGCGATAACCTTCCTGGTTTTCGCACAGCAGCACCAAATGGTTGTAGCGGTTGCTTTCACTGCGCACCCCGATGCCCTGCTGGGCCACATACACTTCGCAGCCGATCACGGGATGGACGCCGTTTTCCTTGGCTTGGTTATAGAACTCGACAGCGCCGAAGAGATTCCCGTGGTCGGTCATGGCGACGGCCGGCATTTTCTGCTCGGCCACCATCTTCATCAGCTGCGAGATCTCACAGGCTCCATCGAGCAGCGAATAGTCGGTGTGGCAGTGAAGATGAACGAACGGGTTCGCCATACAATTTAACCCGGGGGAGACCTCTAGTATAGCGGAGCGGAAATTTGCCGCGTGTCCAATCCTGCTGTTTTTTGGTCGAGTGCTACACGATGAGCCCGCGGAACTTCGGCTGCGTGTAGCCCGGGAAAACACCGCTGAGCTGGCCGTTTCCCATATGCTTGACCACCAGTTCGCCTAACACGTCGCGGAAGTCTGTGGTGAGCGCCAGATCGCGATTTTCATAGAGCTGTTCGGGAGCCAGTCCCGGCCAATCTCCATAAACTTTCCCGCCGCGTATGGCCCCGCCGAAAGCAAACATCACGTTGGCGTGCCCGTGGTCCGTTCCGCGGTTGCCGTTTTCTTTCGCGGTGCGCCCGAATTCGCTCATAGTGACCACCGCCACGTCTTCCATGTGGTCTCCCAGGTCCTGATAAAACGCCGCCAGGGCCTGCGCGAAGTTCCCCAGCAAATTCGCGAGTTGCCCTGCCCCCGCGGTCTGCCCCACTTCATTAACGTGCGTGTCCCAGCCGCCGACATCTGCGAACGCGACTTCCAGTCCCACGTCGGCCTTGATCAGCCGCGCAATCTGCATCAGCGATTGCCCCAGACGTCCGCCCGGATACTTGGCGCCATTCGCCGGCGTGTAGGGTTGCGCTTGAATCGACTGCATCAGTTTCACCGCGTCGAAGGTTTCACGCCCCGTGCCGTTCAACACCGTATCGAGCGTCGAGGCGTACATGCTTTCAAACGTGGCGGCCCCACTGGCTTCCTGCACCTTGAATTCGTTCAAATTGTTAATGGCGACCGCATCATTGTGGCCGCGCACCGTACGCGACAACGCCGGACCCAAGCTCACCGCGCGCACCGGCGATTTATGCGCATCGCCCAGCGGGGGCAGCGCCCGGTTCAGCCAACCGTCCGTGGTGGCTTTGCGTCCCGGGGTGCCGGATTCCATATAATCCTGTGCGTCGAAATGCGAGCGCGTCGGATCGGGCGATCCTACCGCGTGCACAATCGCCAACCGGTTAGCGTCGAAAACCGGCTTCAGGGGAGCCAACGCCGGATGCAGTCCGAAGAACCCGTCCAGGTCGATAGCCGATTCGGTCCCGCTGGCAGGCGTCGGAATCGAGATGGTCGGCCGCAGTGCGTAATAACTCTTTTCGCCAAACGGGACCACCACGTTCAACCCATCCACCGCGCCGCGCTGAAATACCGCCACCAAAACTTTTTTACGGGCGCTGGGGGCATCGGCTGCGCGCGCCAGCCACAGGGGCGCCGCGCCGGCGCCGAACATGGCGA
Source organism: Acidobacteriota bacterium (assembly GCA_030775415.1). GTDB lineage: Bacteria > Acidobacteriota > Terriglobia > Bryobacterales > Bryobacteraceae > Palsa-187. The sequence continues at coordinate 5,824 of JALYJH010000030.1, forward strand.
GTCCGGAACTCTTGAGGAATAGCCGTCGAGTGGTCATGATTATCTCCTCTGAAAATCAGGCGAGCCCAGCATGAGTCCAACCACCGGTGCCGTGGCCGTCTGCTTTTCGATGGCCGCCAGCGTTTCGGGCTTCGCGTCCGTAAACAGCACCTGCCGCGCGACATCCGCGGGTGCGCCACTAAACAAGGAAGCATCCAGCTTCGAGCCCGGCACTTTATTCTGCGCGAGCGACAACGCGAAATTCATGCGCGCCAGCAGAGCCGCCGAGTTCACCCATTCGCTATTCGCGTCTGAATAACCGGTAGGTTCCAGTTTCCGGTACAGCGGTTCCCCCAGTTGCGCGATCTGATTCGCCAACGGAAACGCGAAGTCCACCTGCGCGCCGGTAGCACGCACCGCGCTAACAATCATCTCGAACGGAGTCTTTACCTTCGCGCGATATGCCGCCTCCGAGAAGAATTCATCCGACGTCAGCATGGTTTTCATCACTTCGCGGATGTCGCCGTTCTTGTCGCGGAAAGTCTTGGCCATCCTGTCGATCAGCTTCTGCGGCGGATCGTCCGCCACAAACCGCTGCGCCAGCTTTTTAGAGATAAAGCGAGCCGTCGCCGGGTGCCGCGCCAGAATATCCAGCACCTTCTCGGCGTCGTCTTTGCCTCCGCCCGCCGGAATCTTGACGCCCAGCACGATCTTTTCGCCTTTATCGTGGACTTTATCGTTATAGAAGAAATCGCCGCCCTCGCGTGGTTGTCGAATGGTCCAGCCGGTGAAGCAGCGCGCCACTTCCGTAACATCCTTCTGCGTATACCCGCCGTCGACGCCCAGCGTGTGCAGCTCCATCAATTCACGCGCGTAGTTTTCGTTCAGCCCGCGCGCCGGACGCTTGGCATTGCCGCGCTGCGGCGCCGTCGCGCCTACGCTTTCCCAGTTATCCAGGAAGAACAGCATCGCCGGACTCTTCGCGGTAGCTTCCAGCAAATCGCGGAACTTGCCGAGCACACGCGGCCGGATAGCCTCGCGCTCGTACGTGGGCACTAGATAACGGTCCGCGCCCTTGTCCAGAAAAACATTGAAGTGGTTGTACCAGAAATCGACCAGTTGCTCTTCTAGCTGCCGGTTGCTCAAAATCGCGCGATACAATTTACCTTCGCTCAAATCGAACGCCACCAACTGTTGCGGAGCCGTCAGCAGCATCAGCTTGCGCCGCAGCCCCGGGTCCACCGCCGGCAGCAGTTGCAGCCGCAACCCCGGAGGCAGCGCAATCGCCACATCGTCTATCTGGTCCTCGGGAATCGCCGCAATTACTGCGCGCTTCTGCTCGACGTTGCCGGTGCGCAGCGTGCGAATCTGCTCGCGAGTCAATAATTGCTCCAGCGGAACCTGCGGCTCCAGGGGCCCATTATCCGCGGTGTCTTTCTTTATTTTGAAACGCTGCACCACACGCTCGACAGCCGCTCGCGTGACCGGATCGGAGGGCATTGCCTGCCGTCCCGCGGCAATCGCGCGGATCATTTGCGGATTGGGATAATTGCGCTCCGTGTCCGCCTGCGAGAGGCGCAGGGATTCGAGGGGCGCCAGCCGCTGCGCCAGCTCCGGGTTCTCTGGAATGCGCTCCGGATGAAGCTGCAGGTCGATCCACTTTTTGACGCCCAGCTTCCGCACCGCCTCGACATCCCCCGGCCGCGGCCCGAAGGTCAACCGGTTGAGCGCGTGCACCACCTGTTCGTCTTTAGAAAGCTTGGGGCTGCGGGCCCCCAGGCACAGAACCAATGCCGATACTGCCACAAGCTTCCGCATCACTACCTATTACAACGCAAACCCGGCCAGAAGGTTGACGAACCTTAGACGCCTAACTGGTCGCAGGTCCGCTCGAAGAACCCGTCCGTCATGCCCGCAATGTAGTCGCAAACTTGCCGGTGCTGCGTTTCCTCTACGGATTCTTCGCGATACGACGCCGGCATTAACTCGGGCTGCACTAATAAAAGTTCGAACAAGCGCTCGATTCGCGCCACTGACCGCCGCCGCTCCTCTACCAGTTGTTCCGATTCATAAACCTCGGCCCGCAGGAAGCGCTTCAACTGCGCCGCGCCCGCGGACGTCGCGGGAGTGAACTGCACCACCCGTTGGGAATGCCCGCGCACTGCCTCGACATCGGCGAGCCCCACGGACGCCTCCACGGTTCCTTCGAGCAGCCCTGAAACCAGCCAGTCAATCAACCCCCGCACTACTTCGTGCATGCGCACACGCTCCGGAGCTCCCGGAAACTGCATCTCCGCCGCCTCCGCCAGTTCGCGGAACATATCGGAGGCGCGGCCAGCGGCTTCCAACGACACCAGGCCCGCATGATATCCGTCATCCAGATCCGCCGTATCGTAAGCAATCTCATCGCAGGCGTCGATCAACTGCGCCTCGATCGGCGGACGCAGGCCCGGCAGATATTCATCCAGCTCCGCAAATTCCCCCCGCTTGAAATCACGTGAATGCTTGGCGATCCCCTCGCGAACTTCGAACGTCAGGTTCAACCCGGGAAAGCGCGCATACCGGCTTTCAAACGACTCGACAATCCGCAGCGCCTGCAAATTGTGATCGAAGCGCTCCCCGAAGCGGCGCATTAGACGGTCTAGTTCGTCTTCACCGGCGTGGCCGAACGGAGGATGGCCGATATCATGCGCCAGCGCCAGCGCTTCCGTCAAATCTTCATCCACCCCCAGAACGCCCGCCAGGGTGCGCGCAATCTGCGAGACCTCAATGGTATGCGTCAGCCGGTTGCGGAAGTGATCCGAAACGCCCGCCGTGAACACCTGCGTCTTGTTTTCCAGACGGCGGAATGCCCGCGCGTGCACCACGCGGTCGCGGTCGCGCTGAAAAGGATTGCGATAAGGATGCGGCAGCTCCGGATAGCGTCGTCCGCGCGAGCGTTCCAGCGGAAACCGCAGATGAGCCAGCGCGCCGGGCAAATTACTTCGCGGGAGCCGGCGCGTTCACCGGCGGAAGGTTGGCCGAATCCGTAATCGCCGTGCGGCTGATGGCTCCGCGCAGCGAAGTGCGCAGCGGATCGATCAGCTTGTGCGCCTCAGCCGGATTATTTTGCGCCAGCAGTTCGCCCAGCACCAGGGCCGCGTGCTCCTTCGATACCGTCAACGACGGATTCGCCATGGCGTCGCGCAACACTTTCTCCGCGTCCGCCGTTTTTCCTTCCGAAGCGTAGACCTGCGCGAGCGACAGCCGAGCCAGACCGGCGTACGCCTTGGGCCCCTGGTCCACCACTTTTTTGTAGCGCTTCTCGGCCTCCGCCAGGTTCCCCTCGTCCACTGCATAGCTACCCAGGTACAAGTCGGCCACGGCCCCCTCCTGGGTTCCGCTGTACTTGGTGGAAAGATCCGTGAACGCCTGCGCCCTGGCCTTGTCTTTCTCGGCCTCGGTATCGAAATGCATATTGGTAGGCTGGACCACTTCCCCGGTAGTGGCGTCGTCGATGCGCAGCGCCTTCGCCAGCGCCTCTTCCCGCACAGCTGCCTGCGAGCGGTTATAGTACACGACGCCCACGACGATGAGCACCACGGCCACCAGCAGCGCGCCGTAGCGCATCACTTCGCCTTTATGTGCGGAAGCCCACTCGAAAACGTCAAAGACATCCTCGGCAAACTTATCGGTTTTGAGATCTTTACGGGTTTGACGATCCACGCGAAAACTCCTAGAAATGATGCGATTTTCAGTGTAACACGGCCCGATTGAACCACCGGCCGCGCCCTTATTTCTGAATGCGGAAGCTGGCGCGCGCTTCCGCCATTTGGCCGCCCACTTTGTCTTCCATGGTGATCACCAGCGTGTAATTGCCCTCGGGAACATCCGGCTGCAGATTCAGGCTGACCGCTCCCGGTACGTAGCGCTGCGCATAAAACCCTTCGCTCGCATCCGCCGCCGCCGCGGGCTGGGCGAAAACCTGCTCTCCCGATTCGCGCAGGATGGCCAGCCCGTATTCCACCGAATAGTGGTTCTTTGCGCCATATTTGTAGCCCGTCATATCGAAGCGCGCCCACATGGTCTCACCGGGATGATACACCGCCGGCTCGAGCGGCGGCCCGTCGGTTTCATCTTTAACAAAGCGCAGATTCCGCGCCGTCAAAGTATCGCTAGGCTCCACCGAATGCCCGCGCACCTGGAAATCCAGTTGCGACGTCAACTCCGTTTTCGCCACTTCATCGCGCGCCGTAATCTTGATGTGATAAGCGCCGCCGGGAGCAAACGGCGGGATGTTGAAATGCTGTAGAAACTTCGGATACCAGTTCTTATCCTGCGCGGCCACCGGCTCGGCGATCTCGCCGCTGCTTTCACTCACCAGCGGTACGCCCTTGGGATCGGTCACCTGCATGTTCCAGGAAAGCTTCACGCTACGCTGTTCATCGGGCTTTCCCGCCAGTTGATAGCCGGTCAACCGGCAGCTGAAATACACGGTTTCGCCGGGCAGGAAAGCGTGGGTGGGTGCCAGCACCGGCCCGTCTTCAAACTGGTGCAGCGCGATGCGATCCACGGCGAGCGCGCCGAACGCGGGCGCCGCCATGAGCAAAAACGCCAGGCAGCCGCGGCGGATTACTGTCCCGGCAAAGGCGCGGTCACGCCCGTATCCGTATCGATGCGTAAGGGGATTTCCACCCATACAAGTCTCTCCGATCCCGGCTCGCCGCCGTCGGTAAGACGCAAGCGATAAGAGGCCAGCGGTACATCAAAAACAATATTGCCCACCTTGGTTTCCCCAGGCGCGATCTCGCGCAGCAGGCCGAACCAGTTGTCCACGCCATCGCCGCTTTGCAGCTCGTGATATTCCTCGCGATTCGAGCCTTCCAGCGTGAAGAAAGGCACCGCCACCGTTTTGCCGCCGTTGTTGGTGGCCGAAAGCGAGATCAGCAGAAAACGATGGTCTGGAACGCGCACCTTAAACACGTCGCCGAGCTGCGTGCGCCACATGGTTTGCACCACGTTATACAACATCGGCGTCGCGAGCGCGCGCTCGCCCATTTGAAAATCGGTCTGCTGGGACTCTTTTTTGCATCCCTCCAGCGCCAGTCCCGCGGCCGCGGCGATCATCAAGAGGCACAATGTAGGCAGCGTAGGGCGCTTGAGCATGTTCAATCCACAATCTAGCGGGAATCGCGGCGGAAGGCAAATCGCGGCGCTAGCCGCCACACTGGCTGGGGCGCCCCGAGCGCGAATCTGAGGAAAACTGGAAGGCAGTCGTATATGATAGTGATATACGGAAATGCTGGATTTAACCCGCCTCGAGGAATTCGAATGGGACTCCGGAAACGAGCGCAAGAACGAACGGCACGGCGTCACGCAGCCGGAAGCGGAGCAAGTTTTCCTTCATCAACCCCTGCTCCTGCTCGAGGACTCCAAACACAGCGGTTCCGAACCGCGCTTTCATGCGTTGGGCAAGAGCGCGGAGGGCCGTCTGCTTCACGTGTCCTTCACGGTGCGTGGCGCGGGAACCAAAATCCGCGTGATCTCGGCGCGGGCCATGCATCGCAAGGAGAGATTGATCTATGAAAAAACCTCTTAAGCCCGTCCCCAAATTCCGCTCCCTCACGGCCGAACGAAAGTTTTGGGAGACGCACGACACCACTCAACATCTGGACTGGTCCCAAGCCCAGCCCGCCCGCTTCCCAAACCTGCGCCCGTCGACCAAGTCGATCTCGCTGCGCCTGCCGGTGGACTTGCTGGAGCGGATCAAAATAGAAGCCAACAGGCGCGATGTCCCCTATCAGTCGCTCATCAAAGTCTGGCTCGACGAGCGGGCCGGCTAAACATAAACAGCGCGAGGAACAATCCGCTGGCTGTCGAAGTTCGCACTTCCTATGCACGTTCGGCAGTCCGTGCTCGTCTATTTGTCTGTAGGGCTGGCGCCGGAGTGGTGTCTTTTAAGCTAATCCACCGGCCCTCAACAACTTAAGGCATGGCTGAGTGGACGCTTAAATACGCTGACGCGCGCGGGGAAATTCATCAGCACGTAGCCGAAGCCGCGTCCGAACGCGAGTTGCTTGACCGCTACACCCAGAAGGGCTTCCTGGTTTATAACATCAAGCCACGCTCGGAAATCGGCGGCCTCGCCTCCGGCCTGCGCCCCAGCGGCAAGCGTTTCAACCTGGAAAAGTTCCTGATCTTCAACCAGCAGTTCGTCACCCTGATTCGCGCCGGCTTGCCGATCTTGCGCGCCCTGGATTTGCTGGCCGAACGCCTGACGGACCCCAAGTTATCGAGCCACATTCGTAACGTGCGCGACGAAGTAAAAAGCGGCGCCCTCCTATCGGACGCCTTCGCGAAACAAGGCGTGTTCCCGCCCATCTACGTCACCAGCGTGCTGGCCGGCGAGCGCAGCGGATCGCTGGCCGAAGTGATCGAACGCTTTGTCACCTATCAGAAACTGGCGCTTTCGGTACGCAAAAAACTGCTCGTGTCGCTGATGTACCCGGCGCTGCTGATTGTATTGGTCACGTGCCTGATCGTGTTCCTGATCACCTATGTGGTCCCGAATTTCGCCGAGCTTTACCGCAGCATGCAAGCGCAGTTGCCGACGCCCACGCTGATCCTGATCGCCATCGGCACCACGGCGCGCGGCTACGTGCTGCTGGGGTTCGGGATCTTGGTTGCAGCCGCCATCGCTCTGCGCGCCTGGGGGAAAACGCCCGCCGGCAAAGAAGCCTTCGACCGCGCTTTGCTCAAAGTGCCGGTGCTGGGCGAGGTCTGGCTCAAATATCAAGTGGCGCAGTTCTCGCGCGTCCTCAGCACCTTGCTGATCGGCGGCATTCCGCTGATGCAGGCGCTCGATACCTCGGCTGACTCGCTGGGAACCCAAGTTCTTAAAAAAGTCCTGCAAAAAGCCGCCAAGCTGGTGCGCGAAGGGCAGTCGCTTTCAGGCGCGCTGCGCATCACCGGCGTTTTCCCCAGCCTGTCGCTGGATATGATTGAGGTCGGCGAGTCCACCGGCGCGTTGCCCGCCATGCTCGGCAGCGTAGCCGAGTTTTATGAAGACGATGTCGCCACTCGCGTCACCGCCGCGCTGAGCCTGATTGAGCCCGTCATCATGATTATCATGGGCATTTTCGTGGCGTTCGTACTGATTTCCCTGTATCTGCCGATCTTTTCCCTAGCGGACTCCATTCGCTCCTGA
>JALYJH010000031.1 GCA_030775415.1 Acidobacteriota bacterium
ATCCAGGACAGCCGGTAACGCCCGCCGAGTTGAGTAAGGTGCAGCGTAGCGCACCGACAACCCAAACGCAGCCCTTAATTCGCTCGGCCGGGGTTCCGCTTCCTTCGCGGGCACAAAGCTCGGCTAATCCGCTGACACCAGTTACACCGGCAGTTAACAATACCCCGAAATCAGAGCAATCGCCGACACCGCGTGGGGCTAATGGAGTCACGCCCAGTCAGACTCCCGATGCTCAATCCAATCGGTCGATCGACCGGAAGAACCCGACACCAGCGGCTCCCATCACACCCGCAAACGAACAGGCGGGGCGGACCCTAACTGCCTTCCCTGCGGAAAAACCACAGTCAGTCGAGCGCAACATTGGCCCCACGGAGCACGCGACACCGGTTTCTGCTAACGGCAACGTCCAGAAATCACTGCCGCGTCCGATCGACCTTAAGAAATCTGCGCAAACATCGGATCGTGTCGTCGATACTAAGGCTGAAAGTCACCCAAAGAATCCGCCGCCCGAGCGCGTCGCACCCGCTAGGCCAAGTGCAGCGACGGAGCGGAACATCGCCGCTCCCGTAAAGCACTCACCCAAAGTGGAGAAGCCTCAGCCGCGGCACGGGGAGAAAGAGAAAGAGAAAGAGAAAGAGCGCTAAAGACCGGTATGCGCGGCAAGGGATCTATTCCTCGACGTTGCATAATTGGCGGAAGTGTCGTTCAGACTAACGGCTCGCCTTCCGTGACCGAGACATGCTGACGGACAAGTTGGGCGGCGTGCGAGATTTCCGCGTTCAGCACGTCAATACGGCGCTGGATAGCTGTTTTAAGAGATAAGAGAGCCTGCTTGTGCTCGTTCAACCTTGCCGCAATGGTTCGGTCGCCTGACTTAGGAAACTCGAGTTAAACGACGGCGCACCGCACGGAGTAGCGGGACGCGCTGGGTCGGTTATTGGCGGTTACCTTGCCTGATCTACACGGCGTCCCAGCCGCAAGGTGCTTGCCGCAATGTCGAATAGATTTACCGTCGCTCCCGATTGGATGTGCGCTGATCGCTCACCAGCGCGGACCGCCGAAGATAGATCGCCGCGGAACACTGACGGCGTGCGTCCCAGGCCATCCCGCGCTCATCCGTAAGTCGGACATGGTTCGAGCCAAGTCACCAAAGCCGCCCTCAATACGTCAAGGCCGGGTTGCCGTGGCTGGCGTTGTTTCAACTCTGCAGTGCAGATCACCGACTCTAGCGGTGCGACGGGGTCGCGAGGGGCCTGTGAAACGGCCATGACATATTGCTCGCGCGGTCTGTGTGCCGCAAGGCCCGCTGCCCGCCTTGTCCTGCCTGCCCTGCTTCGTGGGCAGCGAAGCAGCTGAGATGACTCCGCCGACTCATACCTGTGCCGAAGTGCCCCTAAGCTAGTACTTAGCCAACGACGGGTGCTGTCTTCGTCCGTGACGGTACACCAAGCGCTCTCCAGGACCAGGCTTCCTACTGAACGGCACCTCAAGACCGCTTGCCGGCGGTATGCGTAAAAGGTTGATCCTGCACAAAAAAACGTTCATTTCTCCTGCCTTGGAAGCGTGACAATGGAGGCTTAGGCCGAAAATAAGGCGATTCCTTAACGGCCCCCCACCTGCTCCACTTTTGTGGCACCATCGAGCCGGCAAAGCCTAGGCTGAAGATAGCCCAAAGGAGATTTTTATGAGCGACTTAAAAGACAAGGCCAAAGATCAGATAGACAGAGCGGCCGACGCCGCGAAGAAGGGGACTGACAAGGTTGCTGGCAAAGCCAAAGATGCTGCCCACACCGCTGGGAAAAAGATGGAAGAGGGCGCGAAGAAGTTGAAGGACGCGTAAGTGGAGCACCGATGATTACCTTCAGAACTATCGTTCCAACTCTGCTCTGCTCCCTGGCGATGGTCCTTAGTGCACAGGATTCGCCGAAGGCGGACAACACCAAAGTCAACAAGGGCGACGCGAAACCCGGGGCAGTAACCGCCGACCAGCAAAAGGTAAACGCCAGTGATCAAGAAGTAACACGCAATATTCGCAAAGCGGTTATGGCAGATAAATCGCTTTCGACCTACGCTCACAACGTCAAAATCATCACCCAAAAAGGTGCCGTCACCCTGAAGGGTCCGGTTAAGTCCGATATCGAAAAACAGTCGGTAGTAGCAAAAGCAGTTGCGATTGCTGGCGCCGACAAGGTGACTGATCAACTTTCAGTAAAGCAGTAAGGGTCCAAAAAAGGAGAATTGAATGGCCGGAAAAAACACAGCAGTATTTGGCATATACAAGAGCGTCTCTCAGGCGGAACAAGCCGTCGACCGGATCGCCGCAGCGGGCTTCTCATCGAATGATATTTCGGTGCTGTTGCCTGACAACCAGAGCTCTAAAGAGTTCGCCCATGAGAAAAACACGAAGGCTCCGGAAGGGACCACTACGGGTGTGACAACCGGTGGTGCGATCGGGGGAACGCTCGGCTTACTTGCGGGGATTGGCGCGCTCGCGATTCCGGGCGTTGGTCCATTCATCGCAGCGGGTCCAATCATGGGAGCATTGGCCGGACTCGGTGTCGGCGGAGCAGTGGGTGGTTTAATCGGAGCGCTCGTCGGCATGGGCATTCCAGAGTATGAGGCGAAGCGTTACGAAGGCCGTATCAAAGAGGGCGGAGTTCTACTCTCGGTTCACTGTGATACCTCTGACGAAATCACAAGGGCTAAGGATCTCTTAAAACAGACAGGAGCAGAGGATATTTCGTCAACCGGCGAAGCTTCTAGCGATCAACCCGCCTCCGTCACTGCTCGCAAGCTGTAATTAAGGCCGCGAATTTGGCCGCAGACCTTTGAGGTTTGCGGCCGTCTTTTTAGTCGTCGGGATTTGATACCGTAACCATTCAATAATTGCCCCACGCCCTCCCGGTTACGGGTTCGCGGAACGGCGCGTGGACCTGTCAGCCCACGCTTCCACAATTGGCGATGCTTCCAAGGTGGGGCCATAATCTAGGGATCTATTCCTCGACGTTGCACGCTTCGCCATAATACGTGCTTTGGTCTGGCGTAATCGAGCAGCATCGGCGAGGGGTAGTAAGCCTCACCCGACGCTGTGTTGATAATCGAGGCGCCGCGTCCCAGGTGGGGCATTGCCGCCTTTGTGACCAGAACATGGTGTATACGTTAGTCTTGAAGGTCGAGTCAAATTGCTCCGACGTTAGATCCGCAATGGCTGCCCGCGCCTGCTGCGCGCCCGCATTGTTCACTAGAACGTCAAGGCCGCCAAGCCGGTCAACCGACTCGCCGACCAGTTGGCAGAAGATATCGCCGGGAATCACAACCGCTTTGCGGCCGGCAGCCTGAGTTCTCCAGGCTGTCACGCACGCTCCAAATGTGGTCTGAGATTCCAGCGGCCATCGCCGGAGTCATACGAAGCGAGAGCTGATGGGACGAATGGGGACTTTAGGCGCTGGCGGTGCATGTTTACGAACTGCTATCTTGCCACAAGCGCGGTTATTCGGATAGATATCGAGAACAGCGGTACCGTCAAGCGAGAGAAGAAGGGTGTGAGGCCCTCGCATCCCGCCTGCCTGCCGGCATCCGCTGCTGAGAATCTATCGGTTTGGTCATCGAAGTCCTTTATATCAAAAAGACGTTGTGGCGCCAGCGATCACAAGCTGACGGCAGTTTGACTAGCCCCGAACTACATGCAAGACCCCCGGCGTTGGTCCAGTCGACCTGTCGCGGCAGCGGAGGGGACTATTCAGGAATAGGCTGGTCAATTAGAGGAAGCGCCGGAAGGGATTCATCATGTCGTTTTCTGTTGGATCAGCCTTGTTCGCTTACCTGCTTAGTTCTGTTTGCGCGTTGGTGCTGTCTAAACGCAGCTCGAATTGGCAAATAAGCCTGCTCGCATTCGCGATCGGACTGCTTCCCCTTTGCTAGGCTGTGATTCTATTGGGGCGCCATCAAATTTGGCTCACTGCAGAATTAGCAGAAATGGCTGAGTCTCTGGAACTGCTCATCAGCATAAACTTACTTGACCAAGAGGCCGATGGATTCCTAAGCAACGGAAACTACAACGTCCGACAGAAAAGGGAAGTCTTTCATGGTATGGCTGCATTGTGCGAGGCGTTTCACTTGCCCTAGTAATAGTTAAGGGCTATTCTGAGCCGGTTTAGGGCGATAGTATGAACCAACTACTGATGCTAGCCGATAGAACAAGATGGCGAACGGCATGAACATGGTGTCGGAAGGACAAGCGCAATCGGCTTGCGCCATAGCGGGTCCCGAAGCCAAAGATTACGTTTGCGGGGGAATGGAATCTTGGAAAGTGTCGTCACATGGATAACGACGAGGTGCTACCGGAAAACCGGCCGGGCGCAAAGATTGAGGAAAGGTGCCCGTGCAGAATTGCTGGCGGCCTGGTCCGACTGGAGATTTCCGTGCGCAAACCCAAGTCACTAACGAGATCTCGAACGCAGACCGGATCTGCCGTGCTAGAAGGCGCCCTGGTGTTGCTGCCATTGATGGCAATCTTTTTTGCCATGATCGATGTTCCTTTCGCAATCTTTAAGCAAAACACTTTGCGCGAAGCCGTTCGTGAAGGAGTCCGCTTCGCCATTACACAGCAGACCGGTGCCGGAGGGCAGGACGCGGCCATCAAAACGCTAGTCAAAAACTACTCCATGGGATTCCTCAACGACGCCGATATCAGCGCCGGCAAATCGACTTTTACGATTACCTACTACGATGGTGCAACACTCAACGCGGTGAACGGCGCGGGAAGCAACGCGCAGGGAAACATCTGCGTCATTACGGCCAGTGTCCAGCATTACTGGATCGCTCCGGTTTGGCGGGGTACCGGAGCCCTTGTCTTTAACGCTTCTTCCTCCGACGTAATGGAAGCTCCACCGGGCGGCATCCTACCCGCAAGATGACTTAAAAGGCCAAGGCATTGCGATCAACCGGAGATAATATGTGTCGGCGACGTAGAAAAGAAAAACAGTGCGGCAGCACACTTCTCGAATTTGCGATTGTCGTTCCCTGTTTAGTGACGCTTTTTTTTGGGACTATTGGCCTCGGAATCATGATGGGCCGTTACATCCAAGTGGAGCAAATGGCTCGCGACATTGCACACATGTATTCCGATGGGGTCGATTTCACGCAGACTACGCCGCAGAACATCGTCGTTCAGCAGCTGGCGGCGGGTACGGGAATGACCACGACCGGGGGCAATGGCGTTGTTATGCTGTCGCAAGTACAGACGGTCTATGCGACTGACTGCACAGCGGCGGGAGTATCGCCTTGCACCAATCAGGGGCTACCGGTTTTTACGCAGCGCATTGTCGTGGGGAATACCACGTTAGCGACGAGTGCCTTCGGGACTCCTGCTGCCGCCATACTGGACGCCAATGGGAATGTAGCTCCCAGCGTATACCTCAGCAATTCAGATTCTTCCGTTCGTACAACCGGATTCGAGGCGGCCCTGGATGCCGCTTCTGTGAGCGCGGGCGGTTCTGGTACGGCTCCCGCACAACCTGCAGGCAATAGCGCCTACATAGTTGAAGTCTTCATCCAATATCCCGACATTGGGTTTCTCGGATGGACCACCGCGGGCGGAGCATACACCAAGTTTATCTTTCAATGATTTGGCCGGTGCATTCATCTGAAAGCTAAGGAGAACATTACATGAGGAACCTAAAGAAACAGGCTCGACGAGGCATCGCTGTGGTCGCAACCGCGGTCATACTGACCATCATCGTTCCTGTGACGGGTTTGGCTATTGATGTCACCATGCTTTACGTCGACAAGACGCGATTGCAAGGCGCAGTGGACGGCGCGGCGCTGGCGGGCGCCAAGGGCCTTTCGCGCGGGAACGACGATGCCACGCAGATTGCCAATGCCAAACAGGATGCCGCCCAGTATGTGTTTCTAAATTATCCCGCGTCGTTTTTTTTCACCAATAGCATCACGGTCAACCAAGCCACGGACGTCGTCATTGACGAAACCGTAGCCAACCAGAGAACCGTAAGCGTTACCGCGCACGCCGTGGTTCCGACAATCTTCATGCGCTGGTTGAACTTCACCACCACCAACGTGAACGCGAGTTCCACCGTGACCCGGCGGGATGTGAATGTCGCTATAGTGGTAGACCGCTCCGGATCCTTGGCCGCTAGTGGCTCCTGCGGCGCCGTGAAGCAAGCGGCGGTTAATTTCGTGAGTAAGTTCGCCAATGGCACCGATAATATCGCCTTGGTCACCTTCGCGTCGACCACTAGCCTCGATTTCGCCATCGCCAATAATTTCCAGACTGCCGGCACCAATGTTCCTACGCTGATCAATAACGTCGTTTGCCAAGGGTCAACTAGTTCGGCGATGGCGCTGTGGTATGGCTACGATCAGCTCGTGGGTTTAAATCAACCGGCCGCTCTGAATGTAATTCTGTTATTTACGGATGGAAAGCCTACCGGCGTCAATGTGAACATGCCGGTTGTTGCAAGTAGCATGTGTGGTCACCCCGGAGCGCCCAGATACATTAACGGTCTGTATAACACGTACACGAATGTCGATCAGTTCTTCGGGCTGTTGCAGCCCACTCCCACTGCAAACACCATTGCAAATGCGGATTTGTGGTACACGTCCGATGCAAGTAACTCCGCTAATTGTATATTTGCCTCCGGTTGGCCCAGCAATGTAACTAACACGTCCGATTTTCTGGGCGTTCCGCTCACCGATGTCTACGGTAGTAATCTTGACAATGGCTTTCAGCCAATCACACGTAACGGATCCAACTACATCGACTTCAACAATTCAGCCAATGCTGGCAACATGCCGCAGAATGCCTTGGACGATGCCGCTACGAAGATCCGGTCTGGCGCGGTTGAGCAGGGTCCATTGCCAAACTCCGGCAGGAGTCTTTCAAACGTGATCATCTATACTGTCGGCTTGGGAAACGCACCCTATCCTCTGAGCGTTCCTTTGCTCGAGCGGGTTAGCAACGATACTCGCAGCTCGATTTACAGCACCAGTCAGGCAACCGGCCTTTTCGTACTCGCTCCGACCACGGCGGATATCAATGCTTCGTTCGCCAGAATCGCGTCTGAAATCCTCCGCATCGCGAAGTAACCGGACCGGGAAGAAAGCGGTGGCTATTTTGCTGCGATCAGCTGCTTGACCAGTTCTTCCAGAGCCTTAGTGTGCAGTCCGGAAGCGATCACCTCGAAATTCTCGTTGAGGACGTAGGTCACTGGAAGCGCCGAATAGGAAACATTGTATCGGAGGGCAATGTCGTAACCATTCGGCACATTGCGGAATCCCAGGTGGAAATCGTCCAGGGCATCTAGAAGCCTCGCTCGATCTCCACTGAGACTCACCGCGAGAACATCGATGCCTTGCTTTCGGAATTGGCCATACAAGCGGTTCATCAGCAGCAATTCGCGCGAGGAATCCGCGTTTGACGGCGACCAGAAACACACCAGGTTTATCTTGCCCTTCAAACTATGGATGCTAACCGGGTTTCCTTTCATGTCCAGCGCCGAAAAATCCTTAAACGGAGGATAATGTCGGGCTTCTTCCGCGCTGGCGAGGGTCTCAGGTTCAGAAGCTGGGCGTGCAGGACCCACACTCGGCCGGGTGGCGAGTGCGCGCTGTCGTTCAAAGTCGGCGACTGCGGCCAGCTCATTGCCCTCTACGTATCCGTTTATCGGGTTTCCGTCGATAACAACCGTGATGGAATAACAACTGTGTTCGCTGCCAGCCACCGAAAATCGCACATGGGCGGCCGCTCTGACATCGAGATGGGTGAGAATTTTACCGGAAGCGGAACATTCGGCCCTCAGCGGCACCTCGGCCTGCAGTGCAGCGGTTTGCAGAAACGCCAGAATCGCAATATAGGTATACACATAATGAAGGTACTGAATCCTCCCTTGTCGAACAATGAGGGAAACACCTGACTTGGAATGCCTTAATTGGCTTGACCCCATATCGCACGAAGCAAGTGAATTAACTTTTCTGGAAGTATTACCCCTTGTTTTGTTGAGGCCCCTCAGGTACATAAAGTGGCACTTCAGGTGGTTTTCCCAGGTGACATAAAAGACAAACGGCCATACCATGAAGCATGATCATGCTTTACAGGTTGTTGCAGTGGAGAGACACGCGAGGGCAGGATCTTATCGAATACGCTTTGATGGCGGGATTCGTGTCTGTGGCTGCTGGTGCCGTAATGCCGGGCGTTGCCTCCAGCATCAGCACGATATTCTCTAAAGTAGGTTCGGTGTTAAAGGTCGCATCAACGCAGGGTAGCTAGGATGAGGCTCACGCCTTCAGACGCGGACTGGCGACGCTCGGTCCATAGCGTCCGTCTCTGTTACAACTGCATCGGGAGATAGCTTTTTCTGGAGAAATACTGGAGACGCATTCCGGAACTTCGCTTGTCTTGGCGCTAGCCCTACTACGTACTTCTGACCTTCCCCGATACAAATTCTCCCCGTAGACATTCTGGCTCAGCAACCTGCGTCCGATGCCTCGGTTGCACCGATCGCCGCCGCGACCGGGACCCCATTCCCCGGAATGGCTCGGTCTCTACGTTGAGGAGAAGCTTCGCTACGACGCGAGACACCTATTCGAGTTCCACAATTTGGTATATGCGGGAATCGGCGCTGTCTTGGATCAAGCGCCCAACAGACCGCCTGAGCGGGACCCGGGAGGGGTGCTTTTTCAGAACGCCACGCGTCCCACGTTGGGCAATATTTTGTCCAGCGAAGTATTATGTTTCCAGTTCAGGCGATCAATAGAGAGGACACGCGCTTTTCACGCTGCAGAGTGACAAGCTCCGTGAGCCTGAATGGATCTCAACCCGTTCGCTGGTGACCCACAACGGCAAAGGCTTTGCATGGTGGTTCATTGCACGTAGCGGGCGAGCGCAGCTTTTGAACACTCGGACAACACATCCAGAAATTTGGTGTAATTTGCACGTCCGACGACAAACGGATTCGGCTCTCCCGGCTTCCGGGCTCTCAGTGCCGTAAGTTTATCGGCAAAGTTATCCATCACTGGATGAGGCATGAGCTCCACATCGGCGTGCATTTTTGCTGCCCACTCCTCGAAATGGCTGATCGACTCAATGAACTGCCGGTCGAGTTCGACTGTAGGAGCAGCCAGAAAACCTCCGCCGAAAATGGCCGCTACGTGCATTTCCCCACCATCTTTCACGGGGAAAAACAATCCCACTGTTCCCGGCGTGTGACCCGGGATAAAAATAGGAGTGATCTGCTCATCGCCAAGGACGATCGGCTGCCCTTCGACAACGTCTTTGTCATGCCTGGGAAGTACGGGTGGGGCTCCTTTCCGGCCAGCGGGCGCAGGTTTTGTGATGAAATCCCAATCGGCCGCTGCCATGTATATCTGCACACTGTTTATGTGCTCCTGGAACCATGGCGCCCCTCCGAAATGGTCCGCGTGGCCGTGGGGAATGATGATCACTTTGATGTCCGCCGGATTTAATCCAAGTGCTTTAAATCCCGGCAGATCTATAGTCTCAACGTCGCTGGCCGACCCCGTGTCGATCATAATCAGCCCGGCTGAGGTCTTGAGTATGTACAGAACTGCGTTACCGACGCCATAGGTCCCGGGGATGGCGTAGAGATTGTCGAAGAGTTTTACCGTACCCGGGTCGGCGGCCCTCGGCGTAGCAGTCGCGTTGGAGGTTTCACAAAGGAACTTCTCTTCTTTGGCCCAGTATGTGCCTGCAATGTTCCTTGCGTTTTCGATGTGGGTCAGTGACTCGGGAGTGTCCGGCTTGGGTGGCGCCGGTTGCTGCGCTCGAGCGGAATCGGTGAAGGCCAGTCCCCAACAACCATATGCCAACATCAACATCGTAGCGTGTTTCATTTCACACCTCACAAAAGCACCATTCTAAATTTAATTCATTCGTTTGTCGCGTCGAGGCCAGCCCCGGGGTTCGCCCCGCGGCTGTGCCTACACCACCGGTACGAACCAAAATCTATGGGTGATGCAGCTCAGTCAACACCAGCTTCTGGCAGGCGTTCTTCCATGGGATGCGCGCGATAGCTATTGTACAGTATTGGAAATTGTGCGACTAGCCCTTCTTGGGCATGTGTCGCAGCAACGTGAGAAGCTCCTAAGAGAGCAAAGTAGAAAGGTTCCTAAAGGAGTGAGTCAATGAAGAGTGGCCGAGACAGAGGAGCTTTTGAAGATGGGACAGCGGGAACGAGACAGGCACCAACGGGACATCAAAGCGATTAATAAAAAGTTTGCGCCGCCTGGCAGCAAGTCTCGAACGGGTAAATGATCGTATCGGTGTCGCCAACAGCCGACCCGATTCTTCAGCAACCCACCACAGTGCCCCGGCGTTGCACTTCCTTCTTTAACTTTGCTTCCCGGAGAGCTACGCGCTTTAGGAAGACCGTAAGTCGAGGGCAGTGAGCTATATCATTAAGCCAAGTTCGATCAGCCGTGGGCAGTTAACCAGAAGTGCAGACTTTCAAGAGAGTCTGAGAAAGCTGAGCCCAACCGCGCTCGCACGTTTTTTTCAGGCAGCTCGCCCGGTAGTCCTCACTTCTGGAGAGAGTGCGATTCCTCCGCATATTGGGGGTTCTCGGGCATTGGGGCTTGTCGGCCGTTAACCAGAAGACGGAGAAGGCTCGTAGCGAATTGAGTTTGGCTCCTCAGGTAGGATTCGAACCTACAACCCTTCGGTTAACCGTTCCAGGTCGGAATTGCTATTGGTTGCTAGGAATGCCTACTAATGAGAGAAAATAGGGTGTTTACAGTGTATTTTGGAGAGGCTTGAGTGCCGATAACTACGGATTTCTATTTCACGCGCGCGGCGAACAAGTTTTGACGAAGCGATGCAGAGAAATCCGTTGTAACGGACTGATAATAGAGCGGAAGCTTGACGGGATAGTGACAGTCGCACCGCGACCATGAAAAACGCGCCAACTGTCACTGTTTTGTCACTACAGCCGGTCAAAAACGGGTGAAATCCAGGGAAACCAGGTGAGATAAAAAACGGTGCAAGTCCATGGCTGGAAAGAGGATTTGCTTTGGATTGTGGTACTTGCTGAAACAGCCGAATCGCGTTTCAAGACCGCCGCCTTAAACCACTCGGCCATTCCTCCACTTCTTATCCTAGCCCGACGGCGGCCAGACTGGCTCACGGGTGGTAAGTGCGCTAATTGGGCATCACTTTTTACGAGGGTAACTCGAATCCGCATCTAATGCAGGATTTTTTCTTCTCGATCCATCCAGGCCAACGGCTCCTACATAGGGGGCAGCGCCAAAGGCCGAGGCTAACTAAATTTGTGAAGTAGAACAGGCAGGCCACGAGCGCAGATCCTATTCCGATCCAACCAACTAGATCCGCCCCCCACGGCCATCCTCGACGCTCCAATGCCAAGCTGAACAGAACAGTCAAGAAGATGAGCAGCATTGGGGGCAAGGTGCCCCACCTAGTGAAGAAGCTATTGATATCCTGCTGTTTCCGGAGCAACTTCAATGAGCCTCTAATATACGGCTGCGGGTCGGATATCGGAGTTGAGGAAGGTTCGTCTCGCATGGGCCGCTTCGATTAATTCTACTGAAAGAAGTTGAAATCCGGCGGCCTCCAACAAATCCCTGCACGCTCCAGACGTGATCGGCGATTCCCGCTGTCATCGCGAGCGTCGTTCTTGAAGACTTGTGGACACGCCCGAAGTTATACCGCTCGTGCTCTCGCAGCGCTTCCCCGCGATTTAGCGCACGACCCTGCGCTCCGTGGGCGGCCGCATGCGGCGAGGAGGTCCTCCGAGCCTTCTCGCCCCACGACGCTAAATGCGTTCCAGGACCATTTCCGCCAGCACGCGCAAGTCGTCGACGATGAAATCGGGAGGCGCCTGCGCGAACGTTTCCGGCTGAAACCCCCACGACACGCCGCAGGCCTGGACCGAAGCGGCGCGCGCAGTCAATACGTCAACCGCGCTATCGCCCACCATCACCGTACGCGAGCGCTCGGCGGAGGATTCGACAAGCAGGCGCTCGATGCCTACCGGGTGCGGCTTCTTTTCTTCAAAACTGTTGCCGCCATAAATCTTGAAAAAATGCCCGGAGAGCCCCAGGCCGGTGAGCAGGCGCTCGCTGAAACGCACCGGCTTATTGGTCAGCACCGCGAGCGTAATGTGATGTTGATGCAAACGATCTAACGCCTCCCGCACGCCGGGATAAAGGGTGGTGGCGTCCAGCATGTGCTCGCGATAATAATCGAGGAAAAACTGTAAAGCAGCCAGATGCTCATCTTCATCCAGGTCCGGCAGCGCACGTTTCACCAGCATGGGAGCGCCATTGCCCACATACGAAGCCACCACTTCGTGAGGCAGGGGAGCGCGATGCTTCCAGGACAACATGGCGTTGACGGAGCTGACCAGGTCTTCCTTCGAATCAATCAAGGTTCCGTCGAGATCGAAAATCAGAAGGTCTTTCATTCTTCTTTCTTCTTGCCTTTGGCGGGTTTCAAGCTCCGCAGCTCCGCGCGGCTCCTTTGCAATTGCTCAGCCCACAGCCGGCGCAGCTCGTGCATGCTGTCGAGGAAAGCGGCTTTGATGGGGTTGGGCGCCAACTCAGAGAGCGCGCTCGACGCGTCCATGGCGTAAGGCAGCACTTCCGATTTCACCATCCAGTTCGGCATCGGTCTGGGGGTGAAGGCCAGCAGCACGGCAATCATCGCAAGCGCAATCAGCGCGCCGCGCACCAGTCCGAAGGCGGCGCCTAAGA
>JALYJH010000032.1 GCA_030775415.1 Acidobacteriota bacterium
GTTGTTGCTCTTTTTGAAAACCCGATCAAATTCTTCCGCAGTCACCTTCGCCCCTTCGGGGGCGGCATTCCCCTGGGCACGCACGCGTGTGCTGAACGCACCGGCCGAGATCAATACAACGACTGCCGCGGCCAGGCTACTCACAAAAACTTTTTGCGTCATTTTCGCCTCATGGGATTCGATTTGGACTCGTCTGACAACAGGCTCACACTCAAAGTGCCATATCAGACTGACAAAATATATCGGAATGCCATCCGGGTGTCAAGTGCCGAAGTCTGTGCTGTCGCAACTTCGAGAACTACAGACTCCGCGTTAAGGTCACTTAGCAGCCGGCATCTTGAAAGCAAACAACATCACCCATTCTGTAGAAATGGTGACGGCGCCTGAGGTTCCTGCGGATTCTCCACTGTCGAATCCGGCTCTCGCGCTCATGTGTTCACTTTACGACTGCGTTTGGGGGGCCTGTGCCACGAAATGAAGTGTAAAGTCTGCAGGTGGGGTTTGAGTGAGACTTCGCCCGCTGTTGACCCATCAACCGTTGCCCTTTCGGCACACCGCTTGCTACGGAGAGCCACATGGCGCTAGTTCACCTACTCAAGGTTGCTTATATCGGCTGGAAAGGGCACCATGTTTCAAAACTTGCAGCCTCTCTCGCCTATTACGCGATACTCTCACTTGCACCCCTAGTGATTGTGGTTATCGCGATTGTGGGTCTTTTGTTCAACGCACACGCGGCGCGCGAAGGTCTTCTCGCGCAGATCCAGGCGCTTGTTGGAACCGAAGGCAGAGAACTGATCGAGACCATGATCACACGCGCACAGAGGCCCGGAGGGGGCGCGGTCGCGACGATCATCGGTCTGATCACGCTTTTGTGGGGCGCTTCAGGTGTGTTCACGGAACTACGTGACTCGCTTAACACGATCTGGGAAGTGAAGAGCGCAAATGGCCAGGGAATGTGGAGTGCGCTCCGCGAACAGTATCTTTCATTTGGCATGGTATTCGGGGTCGGCTTCCTTCTGCTGGTTTCGCTCTTTTTGAACGCCGCCCTCGCGACATTGAGCCATTATTTTTACCAGTCCCTGCCCATACAGACCTTTATCCTGGATGCCCTGAACTTTTTGGTAACGGTGCTCGTGATCACCTTGCTCTTTGCGGCGATCTATCGATTTCTACCCTCCGAACGGTTGCCGTGGAGCGATCTCTGGATTGGATCTCTTGGTACATCCATCTTCTTTATCTTGGGCAAGAGTATAGTCGGCGCCTATCTGGGGAGAGCCAGTGTCGGATCGGCGTACGGCGCTGCCGGATCGCTGATTGTCTTGCTGGTCTGGATCTACTATGCCGCTCAATTGTTCTTTTTCGGAGCCGAGTTCACCCACGCCTATGCGGCGACGCACGGCTCGGTGAAGAATCGGGGAAAAGACGTTACCGAAAATCCGCAGAGGGTACACGTAAACAGCGAGTCGCTCTACCCAAGTTTGCCTCCGCCTGCGGTGCAGTCGGGCGTGACTATTGTTCTCCCATCTGACGCAAGCCGCGTCAAGCGTGGAAGGGGCGCGACAATGGGAGCTCTTCTCTATTTAACAGCCATTGCAGGGATTGGCTGGTGGCGGCTGCGCGGGACTAAAAGTCCCCCCCAACCGAGGTGAGTTTCGAGCCCTGCAGCGCGACGTTTTCCGGCCGGCCGGAGAGGCTGTGGGTATCTACCATGAGGTTTTTGGGATTCATGCCCGTGGAAGCGCAGAAGGCAGCCGGCATTCCTGGTTAGACACGACAATGTTCTACACGCAAACTGATGACGTTCGAGAGCGCGACCAGGTTGGGAGGACTTTAGAGCGGCTCGTTGTTGCGAAGAATGCCACCCGCGGCGTTCATTGAACTAGAATCGAATGGGCTCGGATTGGGCCCGGCGGGAAATGCTAACTGCTTTTAAAATTGGTGGACCTGGACGGGTTCGAACCGTCGACCTCTTCCATGCCATGGAAGCGCGCTCCCAACTGCGCCACAGGCCCACGAGACAAGGTCTAGCGTCAATCTTAGCACACCGCCTATTTCGCCGATACGATTTGGACTGTGAGTGTCGCGAAAAAATCTAGCGCTGCTGCGGCTGCGTAGCGCTGCGAGGGCGGCCGGTGGTTCCTAACTCATGGAGCTGCGCCTGGGCATTGCGCGCAAGGCTATGAGTGGGAAAGCGCGCCAGGAAATCCTTAAATTCCGCTGCCGCTTCGGTGCGGCGGCCGGCGTGCACCAGCGCATCGGCTTTACCGTAAAGTGCGTCGGGAGTTTTGGGGTTGTCCGGATAGCGCTCGAGCACGGCGTCGAAAGCCTGTACGGCATCGTCATACATCTTGGCGCGGTTATAGAGCTGGCCTACATAATATTGCGCCGGTGCGGCGTTTTCGGCGGCCGGAAAATACTTCAGATAGTCGTTGAATTCATTCATGGCAAGTTCATCTTTGCCACTGGAATAGTCGCGGAAGGCATTCAGCCAGAGGCTTTCGGCCGATACGCCGGGAGGGGGGGCGACACCGTTCGAAGCAGCCGGCGGAGCACCTGGGGGAGGCGCGGCCTGGGGCTGGCTGAGCGTCCGCACGGCGCTCGAAATATCCGACAGCTTGTTATCCAGATTCGCCAGGCGGCTTGATAACGCAGCCAGGTTCTCGCGCACGCCGCGCATTTCGTCGGCGGACTGATCCACTTTTGCCCCTAACACCGCGATGGGGGCAGCTACTTTCGTTTGCTGATCGTTCAAGCGATCGGTAAGCGTGCGCTGCAGGGTGGTCATCGCGGACCCCGCCTGATTGGACTGGTCGAGCGCCTGCTTAATGATACTTTCGAGCGCCGCCAACTTTTGATCCTGCGAGGTTTGCAGTTGTTTGATCTGATCCTGGAGCTGCGCTACGTCGCGCTGGATGGAAAGAATGTCTTCGCGTTTTTGCGCGAGGAGGGCTGGAGCTGATACCAGTGTTAGCCAGCAGCCCATCGCAAGCATTCGGGAAAACGTCATGCAAAGCTCCTTAAAAAACGAGCACCCTCAAAAAAGGGGACGACCGGCGGCCGTCCCCCGTTTCACTTTTACTGCGCTGGCGCCAGGTGCGCGCGGCGATTGCGCTGGTAACAAGCCTCGCTGGCATCGGTGCACACCGGGCGATCCTTACCGTAGCTGATGGTGCGGATCTTATCGGCGGGCACGCCTAGCTGCACCAGGAAGTCCTTGGCAGCAGTGGCGCGGCGGTCGCCAAGACCCAGGTTGTATTCGGCGGAGCCGCGTTCGTCGCAGTGTCCTTCGAGCACCACGCTGAACGATGGGTCCGCGGCGAAGATGCGCTTTAAAGCGTCGGCATCGGTAGTTAATACCATGCGGGCGTC
The DNA here is from genome assembly GCA_030775415.1 of Acidobacteriota bacterium. Lineage (GTDB taxonomy): Bacteria > Acidobacteriota > Terriglobia > Bryobacterales > Bryobacteraceae > Palsa-187. The sequence continues at coordinate 3,370 of JALYJH010000032.1, forward strand.
GTCCCGAATATCGCTCTTATCATAGTCGAACAACGCGTCACCGGCGGAAGCGATTTCTCGATTGAACATCTCGCTGCCGGACACCCTGGGCGCGGCGGGAGGCGGAGGAGGCGGAGCGGGCGGAGCGGTCACTTCGACCGTCACCGAGCGCGTGTCGTTGCCACCGGCGGAACTCGCGGTCAAGGTATAAGTGGTGGTATTTGTGGGGAACACCTGGCGCGTCCCATTGGCGGCTACCGTGCCAATGCCGTTATCGATGTTGATATCCGTCGCGTTCGCCGCGGACCAGGTCAGCGTCGCCGACTGTCCGCGCTGGAGAGAGCGGGGTTCCGCAGCGAAACTCGTGATGCGCGCCGCTGGGGCCGCCGGGGGTGGTGGCGGTGCTACCTCGGTTTTCGGCGGCGGAGGCGGCGGGGGCGGCGGGACCTTCTTCTTGCACGCGGTCACCGTCATCGTTAACACCACGGCGAACACCGCTGCACTCAGTGTTCTCTGATTCATTCGCATTGCTTTGACGTTCCTCCTTGTCTCGATATGAGACTACTTATTTGCGATGGACTGGTTCGAAAACGGAGCTCCGACAACGTCTGCAAGTTAGTTTACTCCGTTTGCCCACACTGGCTGAATGTTATTACCCTGCGTGGTAAGTTGCTGCACATTGCTGCCATCGGCCAGCATGGTGTAGATCTGGGTGGAGTTGCCGCGCTTCGAAGAGAACACCAGGTGTACGCCGTCGGGCGCCCACCAGGGGTTCTCGTTGCGTCCGCTGTTTTGGGTGAGCTGCACGGGCTTGCGGGTGGCCACATCCATGACGAAGATATTGAAATTGCCGGGCTCGTAGCCGCGGGTCCAGGCAAAGGCGATCTGCTGGCCGTTGGGACTCCAGGCAGGATTGGCGACGTCACCCTCGCCGGTGGTGAACTGCTGCATATCGGTGCCGTCAAGGTTCATATGCCAGAGCTGCTGGCGCCCGCCGCGGCCTGAAATGAACAGCATGTCGCTGCCGGTTTTAGGATTCACCTTGGGCGAGACTTCGATCGCGCGCACGTTGGATATTCGGCGGAAATTGCCGCCATCTGTACCGGCAATACAGATTTGCACCCAGCCATTGAGAGCGGTGGCGAACAGCAATTGTTTGCCGTCGGGCGTGAATTCGGGGGTCTCGACCACGGAGGAAACAGGATTGTAAAAAGGCATGCGCCGGCCGGTCTCGACGGAATGCACGCGGATTTGCGGGTTGCCGCCGGCGTAGGTAGTGAAAGCGAATAGCTTGCCGTCGGGCGAGACGGCGGGCATGCTGGAGGTCGAGTTGTACTGCGTGAGACGCTGCTGGTGCGAGCCGTCGTAGTCCATGGACCAAATTTCTTTGGCGCCAGAGCGGTCAGAGACAAAAAAGATTTTGGTGCCAGCCAGGCTTTTGGCGCCGAACTGCTGGAGGATGTCAGCGGCAAAATCGCGCGCGACTTTCTTCGCGCCATCAGCGTCGAGCGAACCGAAGTAAAGTTTGCCCAGGACCTGGGCGCTGGTCACGTCCTGTTGCCCGGTGTTGAAGAGCCACCCGTATAAGACCAGCCGGTTGTCTTGGATGGCGGTGTAACCGAAGGCGAGGTAGTTAGCGTTAACCGGCGGTCCGGACCAATCCGTGAGCCAAGGGCCGAGGCGTGCGGGAGGTGTTCCGCGGCGTGCGTTGGCAGGAACGGCGGACGGTTTGAAATCCTGCGGCCGCTGCGGGACTTCGAGCGGGTACACGCTCTTGGCAACCATCTTCAAAACGCCGGAGTTCGAGAGCTCGTCCCACAGCGTGGAATTAAAGACGTCCATGTGGCGCTGCGCGTCGCCGGTGCCGCGCATGTCGGCTACGGCGATGGCCGGACGCTCCGCGGAACTGATGGTGCCGATGATGTCGCCTTTTGCTTGTCCCCACAGCGCTGCGGCGCTTGCGGCGAGCAATGTGAGAGGGACCAGAATCCTCGCGATAGATTTGATTTTCATCTTTTCAACTCGAACGTAAATTCAACGTGGGCCGAATCCTTATCGAATCCCGCGGGAATCGGAGGAAACGGGCTTGCTTCCAGTATGGCGCGTTGTGCGGAATAGTCCAGCGCGGAAATACCGCTGCGCTGGACTATTCTTGGATTGCGAATGCTGCCGTCGCGCATCAGATCGAAAGACGCGATCACGACAGGCGCGGTTTGCACGGTGGCGGCGACGTCCCCGGTATGCCATTTTTGAGCCACCAATTGCTGGATCTGCTGGGCGTAGCCGGCAAAGCGCGTGCCCAGAGTGGTATTGGCTCCGGTGCCGATCCGGCCCGAGCCGGGCAGGGCCGAAAACAGCGGACTTGAAACCTGCGGGGCTTGCGTGGCGAAGACTTGATTGCGGTCGATTTCCTTGAACGGGCGGAATTTCTGGTGTTCGCTGGCGACGTCGGCGGGGCGCTTTTTCAGCTTCATCTTGAGCGCCACGGCATTGGGCGAAACCTTCTCTTCCCTCTCGCGCTCGACGGGCTTGGCCGGGGCTTGCGGAACCTGCGACTCGGTATCATTGGCAACCGGATTCTGCTCGCCAGAGTGCAGCAGGGGAATGGATTTTACGGCCTCGATTCCAATTGCTCCGCCACCAGCGTTCTGCGCGCCGAAAGAATCATGTTGCGAGTTCACCCAACTATAGATACCCATACCCACGAACAGCGTTACATGCAAGGTAAGGGCGGCGAGGAATGCGCGGTTGAGCGGCTCAGGCTGGTCCCATAGATCACGGCCGGGGAAATCGGGATGGAAATTCTGTTCCATCAGCGGCCGGCATTCTCCTGCGGCTTGGTGACCATCTTGATGCCGATGTGCGCCTGATCGAGCGTGCTCAGCACTTGCGCGATGGGATCGAACACCGTGGCTTTATCAGCCATCACGTATACGTTTTTGGAGTTTTTAAAGCGTCTGGGCACTTCCGTCGCGATTTGGTTCAGGTTAATGGGCTTTTCGTTGAGATACATCTTGCCGTTGCGCGTGATACTGATCACCGGCAGTTCCTCGTTGGTGTCCTTGACCTGCTTGACTTCGGGGACGTTGATTTCGAGCCCGAATTCCATCACGTGCGCGGTCAGCATGAAAATGATTAGCAGCACGAGCACCACGTCAACCAGGGGCACGATATTGATTTCTGAAAGTGTGCCGTTCCCTGCGCCGAAACGGCGGCGGCCACCACCTCCGCGAGACCCGTTGCCATTACTGACCGAGAACGCCATAGAATTTCAGCCTTCGAACATGCGCTCGGCCGCATTCAGGAACTCGAGTGAAAAATCTTCCATGCGCGTGCCCATCACTTTTATGCTATTCCCGAAATAATTGTAAAAGACAGCCGCGGGAATGGCGGCAAAAAGACCAAGAGCAGTCGCAAAGAGCGCGTTAGCGATACCGGGGGCGACGGTGCGCATGCTGGTGGAACCGGACAGGCCGAGGGCCTGGAAGGCTTCGATGATGCCGAATACCGTACCGAATAAACCCACAAAGGGAGATACGGTCGCGGCGGTAGCGAGCCAGCTCATGTTGCGTTCGAGCTTGGTGATCTCTTCGCTGATGCTCAACTGCAGCGTGCGCTCCAGCGCGACAGGGTTGCCGATGCTGCCGCGTTTAGCTACCTGACGGCGGATTTCGCCGTAGCCGAAATCGAACACGGCAACCAGCGGAGCCGCGGTGAACTGCTGGCTGGCGGCGGCGATCGCGTCCATGCGCTCCGCTTTGCGAAAGGCGCGCAGGAATTGCTTATTCGCGGAGGAGGCGCGGCTGAATGCAAACCACTTGGAAAAGATGACGGTCCACGAGAGTAGCGAAAACAGCAGCAGAACAGCCATTACCGCGATGGGGATCGGCTCCGTGCTTCTCACCATCTCCCAAAAATTGACTTGCGCTAAGATGCCGAAATTCATCTCACTCACATTGTAAGCGAGATTGCGGGGGTAAAACAAAAGATATTCTAAATGTTTGCGGCGGGCGTGTGCAAGAGTTGCCTATAATTCGGTAGAGCCCTATGCTGCTGGAACTCAGCGTCGAAAATTACGCGGTGGTCGAAAAAGTGCGCGTGCGTTTTCATCGCGGGTTGAATCTTCTGACGGGCGAGACGGGAAGCGGGAAATCGATAGTGGTGGATGCGCTGGCGCTGCTGTTGGGCGGGCGCGCCGCGGCCGAGATGGTCCGCAGCGGCGCGGAGCGGGCGCGCATTTCCGGCATCTTCGAAGTGGACGCACAAACGCTTCCGGAGGGCATCGAGCTGGAAGACGGCGAGCTGATTATCGAACGTGAGGTTCTCCCCAACGGCAAGTCACGCGCTTTCGCTGGCGGACGGCCGGTCACCGCTGCGCTCTTAAAAGAACTGGCCCGCAGCCTGGGCGATATCCACGGCCAGCACGATCAGCAACAGTTATTTTCGGGCGGCGTGCAGCGGGAAATGCTGGACGGCTTTGCGGACGCTGGCGAACAGGTAACCGAAGTGGGCTCGCTTTACGCGCGTTGGAACGCAGCGTCGCTGGAACTGGCTGAGCTGGAGCGCGCCACGCAGGAGAAGCTGCGGCAAGCTGACCTGTGGACTTTTCAACGCAATGAAATCGAGGCGGTGAATCCGCAGGCGGGCGAGGACGCGCACCTCGACAACGAGCGGCGCGTGCTGCGCAATGTCGTAAAACTGGAGGAAACGGCCGGAGCCGCGTATAGCGCGCTTTACGAGGATCCGGCCAGCGTCACGGCGCAGTTGCACGCCATCATCAAGCGCTTGGAAGAACTCGGGCGGATCGATGAGAGCATGAAAGAGGTAGCGGCCACGCTAGAGCCGGCGCGAATCGCGGTGGATGAGGCGGCGCATTCGTTGAGTCATTACTTGGGAAAGCTGGAAGCGGATCCGGCTCGCCTGGAAGAAATCGAAACGCGCCTTGCGGCACTTGAAAAGTTACGCCGCAAGTATGGAACCTCGATCGAGGAAATAATCGCCTTCCATGACGACGTGGCCCAGAATCTGGCGGCAGTCGAGTCCTCCGGCGAACGGCGGACAGCCTTGACGCAAGAAGTTGCGGCTCTCGCGGCATCGTACCAATCCGCGGCGGAGCGCCTGAGCAAGCTGCGCAACGACGCGGCGCGGCGGCTGGCGAAAGCCGTCGAGGGCGAATTGGCTTCGCTCGCCATGGACAAAACGCGAGTGGAAATCAGGGTTTCGGACGCCGAATGGTCGGCGAGCGGTGCGGATGCGGTGGAGATTCTGATTTCGCCCAACGTAGGCGAACAGTTAAAGCCGCTCGAAAAGATTGCGTCGGGCGGCGAGTTGTCACGAGTAGCGCTGGCGCTCAAGACCTGTGCTGCTCCGGCGCGGGCCGATAAGAAGGCTATTCCACGAACTCTCGTATTCGACGAAGTGGACGCGGGGGTGGGCGGCAGCGCGGCGGAATCGGTCGGCCGGCGGCTGAAGAAGTTGTCGGGAGTGGCGCAGGTGCTGTGCGTGACTCACTTGGCGCAGATCGCGGGGTTCGCCGAGCATCATTATTATGTAGAGAAGCACGCCGAGCGTGGGCGCACGATCACGACCATAGAAGAACTGGATGCCAACGCGCGCACCCGTGAAATCGGACGAATGCTTTCCGGCGAGCGAGTCACGCCCGAAGCGCTGCGGCACGCCGAACAACTGATCAAACACGCCGCCAAATAGAAGGGACCGATTAAAGGCACCCATGCGCCTGCTCCGTTTCATCACCGCCATTCTGATCTTAGCTTTCCCGGCCGCGGCGTGGAACTACTCCGGTCATCGCATCATTGCCGAGATCGCCTATCGTCGCCTCACCCCGCAGGCGCGCCTCCGCGTCGATGAAATGATGCGGCGGCATCCTGATTTCGACATGCTCGCGCGTGACGCCCCTGCCGGCGCAAACGCGCGCGCGCATTACGCGTTTGTATGGGCTGCCTCCTGGCCGGATCAGATCCTCAGCGACAGCCGCTTCTACGATGCGGACCGCGCCGATTCACCGGCGACTCCACTGCTGCCCGGCTTTCCTGACATGCAACGGCACCGGACCTGGCATTACTACGACATCCCCATTTCCGGCGATGGCACGCCGGCACTGCCACAGCCACCGCCGCACCTTATGACAGAGCTTCCCCGCTTAATCAGCGAATTGACGGCTGTGAGTCCTGAGCAGGCTGCTTATGACCTTCCATGGCTGGTGCACCTGGTGGGTGATTCTCATCAGCCACTGCATGCTACCAGCCGCTATTTGAGATCGCAGCCGAACGGCGATGCCGGGGGCAATTTCGTGTTCGTTCAAGGAGGGACGAATTTGCATGCCCTGTGGGACAACGCCGCGGCACCGCGCGACGTGTCCTATGAACAGGTGATCCGCTATGCGCGCGAAATCGCGGCAGAGAATCCACAAGCTATAAAGTCGCTCGATCCCAAAGATTGGACGGCGGAGAGTTTAGAACTGGACAAGTCGGCCGTGTATACTTTCGGTCTGGAAAACGGCACGCGGGAGCATCCGCTTATACTGCCTCGGCGGTACGAACAGAAAGCGAAATTTGCCGCAAAGCGACGAGTTGCGCTCGCAGGATTTCGCTTGGCAGCACTGCTCAATCGTTTGCTTCTCTAATATTTTTGTGAAGTATTGTGAAGGAGAGAGAAATAATCACGAAAACATTGAAAAACTGTGACCCTTCGATGTTATTTAGCGGTTTCACCTCTGTACAAGTAATAATCGCGATGTTAGTATCGGACTGTCCAGTTGTGGAACGTCTCACGATGTTCCATCGCGTCTCTTTCTCTAGGGCAGGATCGCCGGTCATTCGGCATCCGGCCTAAAAGTTCGGTACTGCCACCCTCGGGTAACAGTAGCCGGCCGGTGAGTATCTTCCTCCGAGTACTCACCGGCATTTTCTTAGTAGTCGCAAAAATGAAGCGCCGCGGGTGAAGTGCCCTGATATACTGGGATCAGGTTGTACTATGCGCCTCCTGATCGGATTCGCTGTTGCGGCAACGATTCCAGTAGTTGTTATGCTAGGTTATCAGCGGGATTCCTCGGCGCAGGCACCCGTGAACCCCAACCAGCCAGTGGTTTCCATTGCGCCGCGGGCCAAACCGCCGGCCGCCGATCCAAATGAATCGATTACCGACCGGCGTTCAGACATTCGCGTAGATACCACGTTGGTGCTGATCCCTGTGTCCGTAACGGATCCGCAGAGCCGCTTCGTGACCGGCCTGGACAAAGAGAACTTCAAGCTCTCCGAGGATAAAGTAGACCAGGAGATTACGCAGTTCTCCAGCGAAGACGCGCCGCTTTCCGTAGGGATCGTGTTCGACAGCAGCGGCAGCATGGGGGCGAAATTGCAACGGTCACGGCAGGCAGTGGCTCAGTTCATGAAAACGGCGAATCCGCAGGATGAGTTTTTTCTAATCGTTTTTAACGACCGGCCGGAATTGGTGCAGAGCTTCACCACCGAAACCGAAGAGATCCAAAACCGTCTTACGTTCACGCAGGCCAAAGGCCGCACGGCCTTGCTCGATGGCGTATATCTGGCCATGAACCAGATGAAGAAGGCGCATAATCCGCGCAAGGCCATCCTTATCATTTCCGATGGCGGCGATAACTCCAGCCGCTACACGGAAACCGAAGTAAAGAATGCAGTGCGGGAAGCCGATGTTCAGATTTATGCGATTGGAATTTTCGAGCCTATCGCATCACGGGGCCGGACCGTCGAAGAGATGAGCGGACCGAGTTTACTGGCGGAAATGGCGGAGCAGACCGGCGGCCGTCATTTTGCCGTGGATAACCTGGCGGAGTTGCCGGATGTGGCCGCCAAAATAGGAATCGAATTGCGCAATCAATATGTGTTGGGCTACAGTCCTAAGAATACGGCGCGCGATGGAAAATATCGCCGCGTGCAGGTAAAACTGGTGAAGACAACGGGACTCCCCCAATTGCATGCCATGTTCCGGACTGGATACTATGCTCCTACGCAATAGCATCGCCGGCGCCTTGCTGCTGACCGCGGCTTGGGCGCTCGGCCAAAATACTGTTCCCTCAACCCCCTCGGCGCAGAAGGCCGCCACGCCACAGGACGAGGTTCCCGTCTTTACTGCGGACAGCCGTTTAGTAGTGGTGCACGCCAGCGTCATCGACAAGAACAACAAGTTAGTGACGAACTTGCAGGAGCCCGCGTTCAAGGTGCTCGAGAATGGCGTCGAACAGCCCCTCAAGATTTTCCGGCGCGAAGATCTGCCGGTCTCACTGGGTATTATCATCGACAACAGCGGAAGCATGCGCGATAAGAAGAACCGCGTGGCAGCGGCGGCGCTCAATCTAGTGCGCGCCTCGAACCCGCAAGACGAAGTCTTCATTGTGAATTTCAACGATGACGCTTATCTGGACCAGCCCTTCACCAACGACATAAAAAAGATGGAGGAAGCGCTCGACCGCATGGAGACGAAAGGCGGCACGGCCATGCGCGACGCCATCAGCATGTCAATGGATTATCTGAAGGACAAGGCCAAAAAAGATAAAAAGGTTCTGGTCATCGTCACCGACGGTAACGACAACACCAGCAACATCAACCTCGAAGAGCTCATGCGTAAGGCGCAGCAAAGCGATGTGCTGATTTACTCCATTGGCATCTTGAGTGAAGAAGAGCCGCGCGAAGCCAAAAAGGCTCGGCGCGCGCTGCACGATTTGGCGCTCGCTTCGGGAGCTATGGATTATTATCCCAAAGACCTGGAAGAAGTGGATAAGGAAGTGCCTGAGATCGCGCACGAAATCCGCAATCAATATACCCTGGCATATTCGCCTTTGAACCCCACGCTCGACGGTACTTACCGCAAGATTACCGTCACGGTGAATGCTCCCGGACGCCCCACGGTGCGCAGCCGGAATGGCTACTACGCCAACGCCTCCGCCAACAAGTGATGGGGGCGCTTTTCGGCCACAGGCTGCGAGTTTTCCTTTAATGTTTGCGGTTTTTTGGCGGTTATCCAAAGGATACCGGCTGTGCCCCTGGCGCAGTCCCTATTTGCGGTGGCGCATCGAAACCTATTCCGGCTTGCACGCCGAGCGCATCGGCCCGCGTGATTTCTGGCGGTTTGCTTGGACCAACCGGCGGGAATTGGCACGATTTCTGGCATGGGCGGAGCGGATGGCGGCTCCCCGGTAAGCGCTGATTTCAAGTTTCAGGCATCCCAGAGCGCCGAATCTAGCGATGCACCAAAGGGC
>JALYJH010000033.1 GCA_030775415.1 Acidobacteriota bacterium
CTATGAAGTGGAAGATTACGTGGAAGTACTGCGTGTACTCGAAGCCGCCGAGGGAGTGGCGGGTTACGAATTGAACGTTTCCTGCCCGAATACGAAACATGGCGGAATGGTGTTTGCCAGCGATCCGGCGCTGCTGCGCGAAGTGGTAGGGGCCGCGCGGTCGGCGATTGCAACGGGAAACGGGCGTCCTTTGGTGGTGAAATTGTCGCCTAATGTCGCGCGTATTCAGGACATGGCGCTGGCGGCAGTGGAGGCGGGCGCGGACGCACTGTCATTAGTGAACACTTTTGTGGCGCTGGCGATTGACGCACGCACGCGGCGGCCGCGCTTGGGCCAAGGCTTCGGCGGGCTTTCGGGTCCGGCGATCAAGCCCATCGCCTTGCGCATGGTTTATGAAGCGGCGCAAGCGGTGAAAGTTCCCATTATTGGATTGGGCGGAATCGCGACGGGCATGGATGCGGCGGAGTATCTGATTGCTGGTGCTACGGCGGTAGAAGTGGGCACGGCGAATTTCTGGGATCCACAGGCTCCGCTGCGGATCGCGCGCGAGCTGGATGAATTTCTAAAAGAACAAAATATCGCGAACGCGGCGGAGTTGAGGGGGACGTTGCGTTTCAAGGACAACTTATGAAGAGAATTATTTCGACTGAACGGGCTCCGCAAGCGATCGGCCCTTATTCGCAGGCGGTGGTTTCGAATGGCTGGGCGTTTTTGAGCGGGCAGATTCCACTCGACCCACGGACGAACCAAATCATTACGGGCGACATTGCCGCGCAGACGGAGCGGGTACTGGAAAATCTCAAGAGCGTGCTGGAGGCGGCCGGGTCGTCGTTAGATCGAGTGGTGAAGACAACGGTGTATTTAAAAGATATGGGCGAGTTCACGAAGATGAACGAAGTTTATGGGCGTTATTTTCCGAGCAACGCGCCGGCGCGGGCTACGGTGGAGGCGGCGCGGTTGCCGAGGGATGTGTCGGTTGAGATCGACTGCATCGCCAGCGTGGATTAAAGTTCTTCCATTTTCCTAGAACCTTTTGGGGGGCGGTGGCGTCTACACGGTTAAGGAAGCGGGAGCTGTCGAAAACCCGCAGGTTTTGTGGGCAGCGCGGCGCTACTCCTCCTAGCCGCCGCCGCGGCCCACATGGGCGCGCTTGCCCCGCAAGCACCGCGCCTCGACAGCTCCGCGCTGCGTGCTCGATTTGTGGGCTCGCAGGCGGTTTCATTCAGTCACTCAGGTCTTAGGCTGGCGCGGAGTTGCAGCTATAATAGCTGTGGGGACCCCCATGACGATTGCACAATTCCTGCGGATGTCCGCGCACTTGCAGCTCATGCCAGTGTTAGAGAGCGGTGAAGAAACGCTCGTCGGCGGACAAGCCGTGATGGAGGGCGTGATGATGCGCGCTCCGCATAGTTACTGCGTGGCGGTGCGGAAGCCTTCGGGTGAGATCGTGACCGAAGAGCAGGCGATCGAGAGGGTGTCGGAAAAATATCCGTGGTTCAAGCTGCCGGTGCTGCGCGGGCTGGGAATGCTGGGGCAGGCGATGACGCTGGGGTATCGGGCCCTGAAATTTTCGGCGAATGCGGCGCTCGAAACCGGCACGGAAACGGATGGGCAGAAGCTTGAAGTTTCATCGTGGCTGATGACGGCGAATCTGGTGTTCTCTCTGTGTTTCTTCATCTTCCTATACAAGTTCGTGCCGCTGTTTTTAGCCACCCAGTTGGGTCATGCCGTGCCGGGGCTATCCGGGCGCTTCGCGACGAACATGACGGACGGCATCATCCGCATGGCGATATTCCTGGCGTTTCTGTTTTTGATTTCGCGCCTGAAAGAAATCCGGCGGGTATTTGAATACCATGGCGCGGAACACAAAGTGGTCTTCAATTTCGAATCGCGCAAACCACTAAGCGTGGATAACGCGCAGGAGTTCGTGACCTTTCATCCGCGCTGCGGCACGAGTTTTCTGCTGGTGGTGATGGTGATCTCGATGATTGTTTATGCGCTGCTGCCCTTCGATACCTTTACGGCAAAGTTTTTGGGGCGCATCGCGCTGCTGCCGGTGATCACGGGGCTGAGCTATGAACTGATCCGCTTCGCGGCCAAACGCCAGGGCACCGCGATGGGACTACTGACCGCGCCCGGGTTGTGGCTACAGCGGATTACCACAAAGCCTCCGGACGATAGGGAAGTGGGCGTGGCGATTCATGCGCTGGAAGGCGCCATGGCGCTCGAAGCGAAGCAAGGCGGCGAGCTGGTGATTGCGTAATGCAATATCAGCAGAAGCTCGACGATATTGAACGGAAATTCGACGATCTCAACCGGCAGATGGCGGACCCGGCGGTGATCAGCGATTCCGTGCAGTACCGCAAAGTGAGCAAGGCGCACAACGAGCTGGCGGACATCGTGGCGAAGTACCGCGACTGGAAGACAGCTTCGCGGAATCTGTCGGAAGCGCGGCCGATGCTGGCGGAATCCGATCCTGAATTACGCGGCATGGCGGAAGAAGAAGTGGCGCGTCTGGAGCCGGAAATCGCGCGCATCGAAGACGACTTAAAGGTTCTGCTGCTGCCGAAGGATCCGTTAGACGAGAAAGACGTGGTGCTCGAAATCCGCGCCGGCACGGGCGGGGATGAGGCTACGCTGTTCGCCGATGAGATTTTCCGCATGTATTCGCGCTTCGCGGAAACGCGCGGGTGGAAGGTGGAAGTGACGTCGACCAGCGAATCGGCGGTGGGCGGGTTGAAGGAAGTCACGGCGCTGATCAGCGGGACCAAGGTTTATAGCCAGCTCAAATATGAGGCTGGCGTGCATCGCGTGCAGCGCGTGCCGGCTACAGAGACGCAGGGGCGCGTGCATACTTCGGCGGTGACAGTGGCAGTGTTGCCCGAAGCCGATGAAGTGGAAATCAGCGTGGAAGCGAAGGACATTCGCATCGACACCTTTTGTTCCTCGGGGCCGGGCGGACAGAGCGTGAATACGACCAAGTCGGCTGTGCGGCTTACGCATTTGCCAACGGGCACGATTGTTTCCTGCCAGGACGAGAAGTCGCAAATTAAGAATCGCGCGCAGGCGATGCGCGTGCTGCGCTCGCGGCTCTATGATATGGAACTCGAGAAGCAGCATGAAAAGATTGGCGCGGAGCGGCGCAGCATGGTGGGATCGGGCGACCGCAGCGAGAAGATCCGGACCTACAATTTTCCGCAGAATCGGGTGACGGATCACCGGATCGGGTTCACGCTGCATCAATTGGATCAGGTGATGGAGGGCAAGCTGGAGCCATTCGTTGAGGCGCTGACTACGCACTTCCAGGCGGAAAAACTTAAAGAGCAAGGCGCAGAGCAGGCCGCTTAGATTCAGGCGTTTCGCGGCTGGCAACCGACCATGACTGTCCGCACGGCGCTTCTGCAAGGCCGGCAACTTCTCGAAAAAGCGAATGTCGATGAACCGCGACTGACGGCGGAGGTGCTCCTGATGCGCGCCACGGGTCATCACCGCGCGTGGCTGTATGCGCATGGAAATGACGAGCTGATCGAGGTCTGGTGGATCCACTATGGGCGTTATCTGCACCAGCGGATCAAGGGCGAACCCACGCAATACATCACGGGACGGCAAGAGTTCTACGGGCGCGAGTTTCGGGTGACGCCGGACGTGCTGATCCCCCGCCCTGAGACGGAACACCTTGTGGAGGCCGCGCTGGCGTGCGGCGCGCGGAGCGTCCTGGACATTGGCACGGGATCAGGCGCGGTTGCGGTCACGCTGGCGTTGGAAAGCAAGGCGCGCGTCACGGCTACGGATCTCTCACTGGGCGCGCTGCGGGTGGCGCGGCAGAATGCAGAGGCTCTGACGGCGGGGGTTGATTTCGTTGCTTGTGATTTAGGGGATGCGTTCCGCGACGGATCATTCGATCTGGTGGTGTCGAATCCTCCTTATATTGCGGAGCGCGATGGTGCTTCGCTGCAGGCTGAAGTTCGCAATCACGAGCCACGGATGGCGCTTTTCGGCGGTGAGGATGGGCTCGGGATCTACCGGCGGCTTATTCCTGAAGCGAGGCGCCTGCTGCGTGCGGGCGGGTGGCTTATGATGGAACTCGGCGAAGTTGAAGCGGTGCGGGCGATGGTGGCCGGATGGGGCGATGTTGCTGTCGTGAACGACTTGGCAGGGATAGCGCGCGTGCTGCTGGCTCGAAAGCCATGAGAATCTTTTTCCACCTTGACATGGACGCGTTCTTCGTTTCAGTGGAAGAGCTGTTCGATCCGTCACTCAAGGGCAAGCCGGTGGTGGTGGGCGGAAAATCCAACGAACGCGGCGTGGTGTCGGCGGCTTCTTATGCGGCGCGCAAGTTCGGGGTGCATTCGGCGATGCCGCTGCGCACGGCTTACAAATTGTGTCCGCAGGCGATCTTCGTCGAGGGGCATCGCGAGCGCTATGTGGAGTATTCGGGCAAGGTCTATGAAGTGCTGCAAAAGTTTTCACCACGAGTGGAAATGGCGTCGATCGATGAAGCGTATCTGGATCTGACCGGCACGGAGCGGTTGCTGGGGCCGCCTCTGGCAGCGGCGCACGCGTTGCACAATGCGGTGCGCGCCGCGACAGATTTGAATTGTTCCATCGGCGGGGCGGCATCGCGCCTGGTGGCGAAGATTGCATCGGATCAGGCGAAGCCCCACGGGATTTTGTGGATTCCAGCCGGGAACGAGGCGCGTTTTCTGGCGCCACTGGATGTCCGCAAGATCCCAGGGGTGGGCAAAGTGATGGAACGCAATCTGCACGAATGCGGGATCCGCAAGATCGGGGATCTGGCGCGATTGGAACACGCGTTTCTTGAGAAGCGCTTCGGGAAATGGGGACTGGCGTTGGCTGGGAAGGCGCGGGGCGAGGATGCGGGAGGGTGGTTCGATGGGGAGATTGGCGAGGATAACGATCCGAAGTCCATCAGCCACGAACACACGTTTTCGGTGGACACGGCGGACGCTACGGTGCTCGATGCCATGCTGGTGCGGCTTTCTGAAATGGTCTCGCGAAGGCTGCGGGATCATCACCTGCACGCGAGGACAGTGCAGGTGAAGCTGCGCTACTCGGATTTCTCGACTTTCACGCGCACGCGCACGCTGGATCACGCTACGCAGATCGACACTGAGTTCGCCGCGGCGGTGCGCGATTTGTTTCGCCTGAATTGGACAGGCAAGCCGATTCGGCTGCTGGGGGTCTACGCGCAATCGCTCGAAAGCGGCGAGGGGCAGACCAGTTTACTGGAGGAAGCGAAGACGGAGCGCTGGCGCAAAACGTTGGCGGCGGTGGATAAAGTGCGCGAGAAGTATGGCGACACGACCATTTCGCTGGCTGCGGGAATGACGGCTGCGTTCCGTGCCAGAGTGCATGAAAATCCGGAAAATCTGCCGGGCAAAGATCCGCGCAAGCAAGAGACGGAGCGTGATTGAAGTGGGTTACCCGGCTGGCGCATCGTTCGTCGCGACGCGGCGGCGGAGGGGCTGGTAAACTCAAAAGAAGTGCAGCTTTCCATTGTCATTCCGATACACAACGAGGAGCCGTCCATCTTGCCGCTTTACGACCGGCTGACGCTGGTCCTGGAAAAGCTGCACAAACCCTACGAGATCATCTTTGTCGACGATGCTTCCACGGATCGCAGCTTCGATCTGCTGGCGAATCTGGTTGAAACCGACGGGCGCCTGAAAGTGATTCGTCTACGGCGAAACTTCGGGCAGACGGCGGCGCTGGCGGCGGGATTCGATGAGGCGCAGGGCAGCGTCATCATATCGCTCGACGGGGATTTGCAGCATGCGCCAGAGGATATCCCGGCGCTGCTGGACAAGATCGAAGAAGGCTACGACATCGCTAGCGGCTGGCGCAAGAATCGCGTGGACAATGCAGTAACGCGCAAGATTCCATCGCGCATCGCCAATTGGTTGATGGCCAAGGTGTCGCATGTCGAATTGCGCGATTTCGGGACAACCTTCAAGGCTTATCGCGCGGAGATCATCAAAGACGTCAACTTGTATGGCGAGCTGCATCGCTTTATTCCGGCGTTGGCATCGCTATACGGCGCGCGCATTGCGGAGGTGCCGATCAAGAACATTCCGCGGCCGGCGGGCGGCTCGCATTACGGACTGAGCCGGACGTTCCGGGTGATGTTCGACATCTTCACGATCTGGTTTCTGCTGAAGTATTTCACGCGGCCCATGCACTTTTTCGGCAAGTGGGGCTTGCTGTCGGCCGGCCTGGGCGGCGGGGTGTTGGCGTTTCTGGCGGGCAAGAAAATTTTCATCGGCGGAGATATTATTGAGCAGCACGGCCCCCTGATGGTTGGGGGGGCGCTGGCGCTGATCACGGGCGTGATTTTGTTCTGCACGGGGTTGCTGGGCGAGGTGCTCACGCGTACTTATTATGAGAGCCAGGGGCGGCGGATTTACGCAGTGAGGGAAATCCGCAGCAAGCGCGAGGCGCAGGCGCCGGACGGCGCGCAGGGAGCACACGGCAGCCGCGGATGAAGTTGCGCGCGGTCATTTTTGACTACGGCAACGTAATCTGCCGCCCGCCTACCCCACGGCAACTCAGCGAAGCGGCGGAGTTGTGCGGGTTCACGGTCGAGGACTTCATTCAGGCTTTTTGGCGCAAGCGGCGGGAGTACGATCGCGGGTCGGATGCGCGGGCTTACTGGCAGGACATTGCGCAGTCTAGCGGGCGGGTCTTCGACGACGCTCTGATCGATGAGATGATGCGGCGCGAAGTTGATTTCTGGGGACGCTTTGACGATCGCGTTTTGAATTGGGCGCGGGATTTGCGTGCAGCGGGGCTGCGGACTGGCATCCTTTCTAATCTTCCGCGGACACTCGGTGAAAGGCTACGCAGCGAAGTGGGTTTCCTGGATCACTTCGATCAAGTAACCTTCTCATACGAGTTGGGTGTGATCAAACCCGAGGCTCCGATTTATCTCCATGCGCTTGAGGGGTTGGGGGTGGCACCCGCGGAGGCGCTGTTCTTGGACGATCGTCCGGAAAACGTGGAAGGGGCGCGGGCGGTGGGGATTTGTGCTGAGGTTTTCAACTCTTGGGAAGAATTTTTGGCGCGCGATTGTCTGCGTTTGGGTTTGCCGCGTCCGGAAAAGAGGGACGGAGACTGATTTCGCGGGGCGGTTCCTTGGTAGGTATGGAATTGTTTGTGGCGAAAATCAGGCTCCGTCCCTCTTTTCCCTGATACAATCCGGGTAGGACCTAAGCATGACTTTTCCTTCCGGTCTTCCCCACACCCTCGGCAGTCTTCGCGCCTCAGATAAATATCAGCAAGTGCGCGGCGTTAAGGATGAGCTGCGTGAGAATCTGATTTGCAAGCTTGAAAAGAAAGAGACGCTGTTCCCGGGCATCGTGGGCTACGAGGATACGGTGGCGCCGCAAGTTGTGAATGCGGTGCTCTCGAAGCACAACTTTATCCTGCTGGGTCTGCGCGGACAGGCAAAGACTCGACTGATCCGTATGCTGACGTCGCTGCTCGACGAATACGTACCGTATATCGCGGGGTGCGAGATTCACGATCATCCGTTCGCGCCGATTTGCAAACCGTGCCGTACTTTGCTGAAGGAACGCGGCGATTCGACGCCGATCGCTTGGCTCGCGCGGGAAGAGCGGTATGTCGAGAAACTGGCTACGCCAGACGTGACCATTGCGGACATAATCGGCGACATCGATCCGATCAAGGCGGCGCGCACGGGCGAGACCATGGGCAGCGAATTGACGGTTCACTACGGATTGCTGCCGCGGGCGAATCGCGGCATTTTTGCGATCAACGAACTGCCGGATCTGGCAGGCAAGATTCAGGTGGGGCTGTTCAACATCATGCAGGAAGGCGATGTGCAAATTAAGGGCTATCCGGTGCGGTTGCCCCTCGACATCATGCTGGTGTTTACCGCGAATCCGGAAGATTATACGGCCCGCGGGAAGATAATCACGCCGCTGAAGGACCGCATCGGCAGCGAGATTCGCACGCACTACCCGGCGACGATTGAGCAGGGTCTGGAGATTACCGAGCAAGAGTCCTGGACGGAGCGGAAGTCGCCGGCCGAGCTGCGGATTCCGAATTACGTTCGCGAGGTGATCGAGCAGATTGCGTTCTCGGCCCGTGAAGATAAGCGCGTGGATAAACGTTCCGGGGTCAGCCAGCGGCTGCCGATTTCAGTACTGGAAAACGTGACGTCGAATGCGGAGCGGCGGGCGCTCATGGCCGGCGAAGCGGTGGCAGTGCCGCGAGTGCTGGACGTGTATGCAGGTCTGCCGTCGATCACTGGCAAGCTGGAATTGGAGTATGAAGGCGAACTCAAGGGCGGCGATGCCATCGCGCGCGAGTTGATCCGCATGGCGGTGGGGAAAGTGTTCACGAAGTACTTCGAGGGCGAGAACCTGAATAACGTCGTGCAGTGGTTTGAATTGGGCGGGTCCTTAAAACTCGACGAAGGGGTAACGGCGGCGCAAATGGTCCAGCAATTGACGGGAATTCAAGGGCTGATGGATAAGACCAAACGCCTGGGATTGAGCGCGAGCGAGCCTGATGCGGTGCGGGCCGGCGCGGGCGAATTTATTTTGGAAGGTCTATATGCGCATAAGCGCATCAGCCGCAACGAAGAGGCTGGGTTCACAGCGGGCGAGCGGCGGCGCGAGGCTCCTGACGAAGGGAAGCAGAAGCCGAAGAGGCAGTATCAGTGAAGTCCATTCGCTACGGGCGCTATACGGGAGAGGACTTCGGTCTTAGCACCGAAGACCTGCTCAAGGCCCTGGCGGATTTTTTCCTGAATAGCGGGTTCGATAACCCGTACATGCGGTTCAGTGAATTCAATCAGCACACGCTCGAAGATTTGAAGCGCGCGCTCGAAGAAGCGATTCTGAATGGCGAGATGTTCGATCCCGAACGCGCGGAGCAGATCCGCCAGCAACTGGAAAGCATGTCGGGCGAGGAGATCGATCAGCTTCTGAATCGTTTGGTGCAGAAACTGGTGGACGAGGGGTACATCAATACCGAGCCGCAAAAAGGGGGGGGCGGTGGCGAGGGCGATGGACAAGTTGAGGTTCAAATCACAGATAAGAGCGTCGATTTTTTGGGATACAAGACGCTGAAGGATTTGCTGGGGTCACTGGGGCGTTCGAGTTTTGGCGCACACGACACGCGCGATATGGCTACCGGCGTCGAGGCTAGTGGGGCGTCGAAGATCTACGAGTTTGGCGATT
Source organism: Acidobacteriota bacterium (assembly GCA_030775415.1). GTDB lineage: Bacteria > Acidobacteriota > Terriglobia > Bryobacterales > Bryobacteraceae > Palsa-187. Next base: position 9,228 of record JALYJH010000033.1, read on the forward strand.
CGATGAATCTGGATGTGAACACCACATTGTTTTCGGCGCTGAGCCGCGAGGGATTGAAGCTGCCGATCAATTTGGAATATCGCGATTTGCACGTGCACCAATCTGAATATCAAAGCTCCTGCGCGACAGTGCTGATGCTCGATTGCAGCCACAGCATGATTCTTTATGGAGAGGATCGCTTTACGCCGGCGAAGAGAGTGGCCATGGCGCTGGCGCATTTGATCCGCACGCAGTATCCAGGCGATTCGCTGCGCTGCGTTCTGTTCCACGATTCGGCGGAGGAATTACGGATTGAGGAACTGGCGCGGGTGCAGGTGGGCCCGTATTATACGAACACTCGTGAAGGCCTGATTCTGGCGCAGCGGCTGCTGGCGCAAGAAAAGAAGGACATGAAGCAGATCATCATGATCACGGATGGGAAGCCAAGCGCGCTGACGCTCGAGGACGGGCGCGTTTATAAAAATGCGTTCGGGCTGGACCCCCTGGTGATCAGCCGTACGCTCGAGGAAGTGAGCCGATGCAAGCGCCAGGGCATTCTGATCAACACCTTCATGTTGGCTAGCGATTATGGATTGGTAAACTTCATCCAGAAGGTGACGGAGTTGTGTCGGGGGAAGGCGTATTTCACTACGCCTTATACGCTTGGGCAATATTTACTGATGGATTACATGAATCGGAAGACGCGGACGATTCACTGAAGCGGCGGACCGGTTTCAGATTCCCGGCCTGTTCTTCTGCCATGATCGTCAAACAGCCGGCGCAAACGTCTGACCTCTTCCGTTAGCCAGATGTCCAGGCCGGGCCATGAAGCCACGGGAATCCGTTCCTTCTTCTTGAAGAGGTGGTTTTGTCCAGTCAATCGGTCGACGCGCGCTCGCGATCCCTCGAATCAATACCCACCGACCACCAGCAGGCAGTCACGATCGAACGTCCAAGAATCGTTTTCATTATCGATATTAAATGGTGGAAGCGAAAAACGGTCCTGACGATTTAGGACCGTATCTGACTCGACCACTCCGTACAAATTAAGCGACCCTGAAAACAGCATTGCACCATTCTGCTGCACAAGGACATCGACCACGGTCAAAGGGAATCGCCATTTTTCCGCAAGGCGAGAAAGCAATTCCTGAGGCGCGGGCTTGAAAACGATGTTGAGAAACGCTTCGGGGGCGACCCACGGTACCAACGTCCTAAAACATCCAGCCGAGGTCTCCACGTCGCCGAGAGGCGGAATGTCTGAGATCAGCTCAAGAAGGTCGACGCTCATCGCTTCAAGAATTGATCTGGATCAATACCGGCTTGCCGCAAAATGGCTCGGAGGGTTCCTTCCGGCATATCGCCTGAGTGGTTGGGAATGGTCGTGTAGCGATTGGTCTGCGAGTTGAACCAGATCTCATGACTTCCAGCCGCTTGGCGGTCGAACACGAAGCCGAATTCCTTTAAGCGACGTATGATTTCACGATATCGGAATCCGGAGAGCCGGCCCACTCAAGCGGCCACCACAATGGTAAAGTCCGAATTTTCCGCGGCCGGCTGCAGCGATGGAGCACCTTCGCGCTCTCGCCGAGCTTCGATCAGTCGGCGAGCTACGTCGCGGGCTATCTCCAGAGTCTCGGCCACGGTGCGGCCTTGCGCGACTAAACCGGGGAGTTGTTCAGAGGTCGCTAGAAAAAGACCTTCCGGTAACTGCTCAACGTGTATTTGCACCGCGACTTCCATGATGTCCAATCGTAGCACCGGCCCAGCCTCACTCACCCAGGAGCTCGAAGTAGCGTTCGCGCAAAATCCCGGCAGATTTTTTTTGATAATGAATACCGGCGGCGGCATATTTGGGAATGACCACCGGCCGTATGACGCTGCGCTTGGTGTATACCATGTGGTCTCCCTCGGTTCGGACGCATTACGAAACCTTCAGCCTTGAAACTTTTGACGAGCTGTTTATAGGAGATGGGGCTTAGCCTAGGCATGCGTCAGCGGGAGAGACATACGCTGCACGCTGATGAATTTTCCAAATGTTCTGCCGCGCCAGCAGCCACACGTTGACGGTTCCGGTGAGGAACCCCAGAATTTCAACTAGGTACATCCGCCCTCAGGATCGCAGATCAGCGGCCGAATACGCCTTCGACAGCGCCGATCAGGGTGCAGAGCGCAATGTGGGCGAAGAGGCCGTAGTGGATCCAGTGGCGAGTGTAGCGGGCGACCAAGCGGAAATCGTTTTTCGAAGCTAACGGCCAGGCGGCTCGCAGCGAGCGCCATTGGGGGAACAGAATCCAGCGGCGGGTGTAACGGTATAAGAAGATGACGTCGCTCATGAGTACAGCCCACTGTGCCGCATGAGTAGCCTTAGTACCAATAGGCTAAGGCGCCGCTTTTCGGATAGTACTCAGGGAAAAAGTTTTGGTACGAGGAACGGGGCTGAGAGGGGATTAGAAGAAAAAACCCCTCTGTTGCAACCTGCTCGAACGATCAAACAAGCGGCGGAAACTTTCGGACACTACTTCCCGCAAGCACAACTACAAAATCCGCTTATTTCTCTCGTCCGCGCCCGTTGCAAGCAGAGGGCAGGTGTTCAAGAGTTACTGCATCAATTCGTAAGTAGGATAGCACGCGCCTATCCACCTGCGTTAGCCTCTATTTTCAATTAGATGGGCCGTGTTGACGGCGGTTTGCTGCGTGCGCCTGCCCCGGGGGTGTGTCGCTGTGACACAATTGGGCTCAGGTGCGGAGTTCTCTGGCGATCCTGTTGTCGACAGTGGCCTTGTTCGCTCAAAGCGACGAGTTCCGGGTGTATTCCGACGCGCCGCGGTTGCTGCTTACAGGGCAGCGGCTGCGCCTGCTGCAACGGGAAAGGGAAAGGGATTCGCTGCGCTGGCAATCGTTTAATGCTCTGATTTCAGGGGGGGCCACCATGCCTGAACCGGGTTTCGCATGGGCCTTGTACTACAGGACCAGCGGACAGATCACCTGGGGAAAGAAGGCGGCGGATTGGGCGCTGAGCGACGATTCCAAGGACCTGCGGCAACTGGCGCTGGTCTTCGACTGGTGCGGCCCGGTAATGACGGAGGCTCAGGCTGACCGGTTGGGGGCGAAGCTGCAACGCGCGCTGGCAGCCTCGGCTGCAGGCGACGTGCGGCAGCAAAGTGCGCGCGCGCTGGCGGCTATCGCGTTGGCGGATCGCGTGGCCGATCATGGAGAATCTGTGTTGAAGCCGCTGATCGAAGAGTGGTGG
>JALYJH010000034.1 GCA_030775415.1 Acidobacteriota bacterium
GGGCTGGGCGATTTCGAGAGTGGGATTATCGACGAAAGTGCCGTCGCCGGGACTCTGGAAATAGAGGCCGTTGAAGGAATGCTTGTCATTGACGCGGTAGTCCAGCTTGCCGACTCCCGAGTAAATGGTGTTGGTGCTGGCGAGGGAGGACGTATACTGCCCGTTCGAGCTAACAGGAAAAAGACCGGGAAAGTTAGAAAGCGGGGTGCAAGAGGTGCTCAAGCCCGCCAACTGCGCGCTGAGCGCCGAGACACCGCCGGCCCCTTTTGCGGCAAGGCAAGCAGCAGTCAGATCGGAAGTAGACGGGACCTTGTGCGTTACAGAGTTGCCCACTTGGTATTGCTGTGATTCGTAATTCCCGAAGAAGAACAACTTATCGCGGATGATGCGGCCGCCGAGGCTGCCGCCGTACTGCTCGAGCGAAAGGGGCGACTTGGGCGCGAAGAAATCCGCGGCATCCCAAGCATCGGTACGGCCGTAGGCATAGGCGGTTCCGTGGAAGGCGTTGCTGCCGGTTTTGATGCCGACGTTAACAATGGCGCCGGGTTTCCAGCCGTATTCGGCGCGAGGATTCTGGTTGGTCTTGAATTCGTCGATGGCATCGATGGGCAGCATGGTGCCGGCATCGCCCGCGGCCATTACGGCATTCATGACGCTTTGGGCCATCCAGGGATCGTTACTGTTGATGCCGTCCACCATGAAGAAATTGTCGTGAGGACGCAGGCCGTTGGTACTTTGCGCCCAACCGGAATTGCCGGGATACTTGGTCACGCCGGGACGCAGGTCAAGCAGGTTCTCAAAATTTCGTCCATTGAGCGGGAGATCGTTGATCACCTGATTGCTGAGCGATCCGCCGACCTCGGCGTTCGAGGTGTTGAGGATCGCGGCTTCGCCAGTGACGGTGACGGTCTGCGTCTGATCGCCGGGCTGAAGCGTCGTATCGACGCGGATATCCTGGCCGACTTCGAGCACAATATTGGGGCGCTCGGTAGTTTTAAAACCCTGGAACTCGACTTTTACGGAATAGGTTCCGGGGGTGAGATTGGGCGCTGCGTAAGCGCCGGCCGCGTCCGTGGTCAAAGCACGGGCGCCGCCTCGCGCCATATCCGTCAGGGTCACCTTGGCACCGGGGATGGAGGCACCGCTGGGATCAGTTACGGTTCCGGCGATGCTGCCGGCGGCGCCTTGCGCCCAGAGCGACGTGCTCACCAAAAGCGTTGCGGCCAGCAAAGTGAAAATCCGCGAGGCCCGGAAACTGCGTAGGGGCGCCGAAAAAATAGATTTTGCAAACGCGAGACTCATTTGAAACCTCCCAAGCAAAACTAAAAAACGCATTATGAACTCACCACGAAGCTATGGAATGCTATCACCCGCTTGAATGGGTGTCAACGGAAATTAAGCGCGAAATGGGCTATGTATATAGCAAATTCGCGGCAAAGTTTACGAATGCAGTTTTATTCAGGAAGGCTTCAGGTGGCCCTCAGTAAACCCTCAGATTTTTAGCAATTAATGGCGAGCGAGGGCTGCGGACTTGACGGGTTGCAAGGAGTCCGAATGAGTATTGCGCAATGGAAAAATTACGGTGAAGATAGAACCGGCGCCGGGGACGCTGCGCACATCGATCTTCGCGCGATGCGCAATGGCGATGCTCTCGGCGAGCGGCAAACCGAGTCCGTGGCCACTGCCGGTGCGCGAGCGATCGGCGCGGTAGAAGCGTTCGAAGATATGCGGGAGATCGGCTTCCGCGATGCCGGCGCCGAAATCCTGGATGGTGACGGAGAGGCTGGCCTCGTGACGCTCAAGGCTGACGATTACTTCGCCGCTGGAATGAGAATACTTGAGGGCGTTGTCGAGTAGGCCGACGAACAAGCGATGCAGCGCCGGGCGATTGCCGGCGATGATGGCGGGCGCGCCGCCGAATGCAGTCCGGATGTGGATTTGACGAGTCAACGCGAGGCTGTTCATTTCGGTGGCGACGGCTTGCAGGATGTCGCGGAGGTCGACCGGCGAGCGCGGCATTTCCACGATCTGGGCGTCGGTGCGGGCGAGGATTAACAGGTCTTCGACAAGCTGGGTCATGCGCTGGGCTTCGGAGACGACGTCTTCGAGCGATTCGCGATAAGACTCGGGGGAGCGGCCGCGGCGCAGGGCTAGTTCAGCGGTGGTGCGAATGACGGCAAGCGGAGTGCGCAGCTCATGCGAGGCGTCGGCGACAAATTGCGACAGGGTTTTGACGGCGGATTCGAGGCGCGCGAGCATGGAGTTCAGCACTTCGGCGAGGCGGGCAATTTCGTCGCCGGTGGCGGGGACGGGGACGCGCTCCGATAAATTTTCAATGCTGATCATGAGGGCGGCTGCGGTGACGTCCTGCACGGGACGGAGAGCGCGGCGGCTGAGCCAGACACCGCCCAGGCAGGCGATGAGGATCATGACGGGGATGAGGCTCCACAGCAAGACGCGTAGTTCATCGAGAACATAGACCACGTTGGTGGTGGGGGCTCCGACATCCAGGTCGAAGGTAGTGTCATTCATGGTGAAGCGCCGCTGCTGCATGCGCAGGGCGGCGGCGGCGGTCTGGGCATTCTCGGGATAAGCGAAGTTAAAGCCGTCAGAGCCGCGGAGGACCACGTAGCTGGTGGGCGGCAGGGCCTGGCAAAATTCTTCCAGCTCGGCGCGCAGATGCGGAACGCGCTCGGCGGACTCTTTGCGGAAATAGCTTTCGAATCGGCTGGCGCGGCCGTCGAGTTCTTCGTCGATATCGGCCAGCAACTGGTGGCGGAGGGAGAGCCACAGGAGGACGCCGAAGAGCGCGAGGCCGGCGGTGAGGACCACAGCGTACCAGACCGTCAGGCGAAAACGGATGGAGTGGCGGTGCATGCGTTCAGGTCTCCCGAATCAGGTCTTTCGCATCAGGTCTCTCGCATGATGTAGCCGAAGCCGCGCAGGGTGTGGATCAGCTTGGGCTCATGAGTGTCGACTTTGTGGCGCAGCTGGCGGACGAACACTTCGAGATTATTCTGGCTCACTTCGTGATCGAACCCCCACACGGATTCGAGGATGGCGTCGCGGCTAACGGCGCGTCCGCGATTGCGCATCAGTAATTCGAGGAGTTTATATTCGCGCGGGGTGAGATTGACAACTTCGCCAGCGCAGGTAACGCCGCGGCTGGCGGGGTCCAATTTGACGGCTCCGATTTCGAGGCAGGCGGCGCGCGGCGTGTCACCGCGGCGGCTGATGGCACGCAGGCGGGCGAGCAGGACTTCGAGCGGAAAGGGCTTGGCGAGGTAATCGTCGGCGCCGGAGTCAAGACCGCTGACGATATCGGCGGCGGCATCGCGGGCGGTGAGCATCAGGACGGGGGTTTGATTGCGGCTTTCGCGCAACTTGCGGACCACGGAGAATCCATCGATGCCGGGGAGCATGACATCGAGAACGATGGCGTCGAAGCGCGAGGAGAGGGCAATGGCGAGGCCTTCGCGGCCGTTACCGGAAACGACGGCCTGATGGCCTTCTTCCTGGAGCGTACGGGCGAGGAGGTCGGCCATGCGCTGCTCGTCCTCGACGACCAGGATTTGCATGCTACGAGAGTATCAAAAGTTGAGGGAGTAACGGGCTTACTTCGCAAAACGTCTCAGTATTAGCAGCAATTTACGCTTGACAGGGTTCTGGCTACGTTGCTAAAGTCCCTCTGGAGGCTACTTATGAGATATAAAACCGCGATCTTACTGGCGGTGATGGCCAGTTTTCTTTTGATTCCCGGTTCAGCGCTGGCGCATCACGGACAGGCTTCTTATAACTTGAAGGAATCGGTTACCGTAACAGGAACAGTCACGGATTTCCAATTATTGAATCCGCATTCGATTGTTTATCTGGATGTAAAGGCGGCGAATGGCGAGGTGCAACACTGGCAGGGCGAGATGACCAGTCCGAACCGTTTAATCCGCGGCGGGTGGAACAAAAACACCTTGAAGCCGGGGGATCAGATCACGCTGACGGGCTGGGGCTCAGCCAGCGGGGCGCATTCGCTATGGATCACGAAGTGCATCACCGCGAGCGGCGAGGAATTGAAGCTGGGAGCCGGGGACTGATATGCGAGTTGGTTTCTTGAAATGCGTTTTGGTTCTTGGAAGCGCCGCCGCGATGGCGGTGGCGCAGCAGAAACCGGATCTTTCCGGGGTATGGACGACAAAGGCGGCGGGCGGGACCTACCGGGGGTGGGGTTTCATGGCGGAGGAGCCGCCGATGACGCCATGGGCCCTGGAAAAGTTTAAGCTAACGAAGCCGTCCTTTGGGCCTCGATCCTTTAAGGATTCGAACGATCCGGTGAATCCGACTGCGTTGAATGCCACGGGATGTTTTCCGCCGGGAGTGCCGCGAATATATTTGCAGCCGTTCCCCATGGAGATTGTACAGCAGCCGAATCGCGTGCTGATTATTTATGAGTTCGATCATTTCCTGCGGCAAGTTTGGATGGATGGACGGGCGCATGTGAAGGATCTGCCACCGACTTGGATGGGCGATTCCATCGGCAAGTGGGACGGCGACACGCTGGTGATCGATAGCACTGGGTTCAACGACAAGACATGGCTCGATCGCGCGGGGCATCCGCATAGCGAGGATCTGCACGTAGTGGAACGATTGACGAAGACGGACGCTAAGACCCTTCAAATCGACATCACGATAGACGATCCGAAGGCTTACACGAAGCCCTGGGGCGGGCATCTGGTTTATGCGCTGCGGCCGGACTGGAGTATTTCCGAGATGATTTGCCTGGATAACGTGAACTTCAATCAGTTTTTGAAGAACGAGGAGAACCCGCCGAAGTAAGGCGGGCTCCCCGCTCGAGCGATTAGGACTCGGTTACCAGTTGTTTGGCGGCCCAGTCGGGGAAGACAGGGGGGCGCACGGAGCGGGGACCGCCGGCGTTCGAGGCTTGGTTGTGGCCGGTGCCTTCCACCATTTCGCGCTTGCAGTTGACGGCGGACTGATAGAGCTTGAGGGCGCCGGCGGGGTCCATAATGCGATCGTCTTTGCTGTAGCCGATGAGCATGGGGCACTCGATGCGCTTGGCGCGGCCTTCGAGAGTATAGCCGGCTAGCTTCTTTCTGGCGTCGGTTAAATCCCTGGCGCCCACGATCCAGCGGATGCGCTCCTGGATGGGCGGATAGTAATCGAAAATATCGTTCAAGAGGCCGAACGATCCGCTGCTCATTGTTGCGGCTTTGATGCGGGGCTCGCCACTGGCGGCGCGGGGGACTCCGTAGCCACCCATGCTGATAGCGGTCATGCCGATTTTTTTGGCGTCGACATCGGGACGGGTTTCGAGGTAGTCGATCATGGTTTTCGCGATGCGTTCCGTGTCGGGCGGCAAGTGGAGATCTTTCAAGCGGAGCGCTCCGCCCTGGCCGGGGAAGTCCAGCGCCAGATAGGCCATGCCGCGGGCTACATATGCTCCTCCGCCGAGGATCGTCGCTTCGGCCATGGTGTCGGCGCCCTGGAAGGCAATCACCACGGGGAAGCGTTTTCCGGCGGGGCCATTGGGCTTGCGGAAGTAGCCGTCGAGCATGGTTCCTTCGTAGTTGACCTGGATGCGCTCGAAGGGGGCGCGGGTCATCTTCCAGGCTTTGTCGAAGGTCTCGCGCATTTTTTGGTAGCTGGGCAGCATGCGCCGGTCGGTGACGGGCTGCGGCCAGCAGGCTTCGCGGTAAAAAGTGGACGCCTTCAGGTAATACTCATTGGCGGTTACTTTGCGGCCTTCGGCGGCGAGCTGATCGGCGGCATGCTCGTTCTTTTCGGCGACGCGAGTCCACTCGGTGACCCAGGAATCAAGGTTGAAGGGCTTCATGCGCTGGGCTACTTCGAGTTGATCGGGATCGCTGGTGTAGATGGATGCGGTGAGGCGAATTTCCAGTTGACCTCCGCCGGGCAGGTTGTTGCCCAGGAACAGCTCGGATTCAGAACGGCCGCCGACCTGGCCTCTTGCGCCAGCTTCCGAGCCGGCATCCTGCGCTAGCGTCGCCGATGTCAAGAGATCTGAAAACGGAACCGCCGCGGAGGCGATGCCGAGTTTCACTAAGGTTCTTCTGTTGAGTCCTAGCATGATTGCGGTCTCCTTACGGTGTTGCTTTGGTAGAAGGCGCGAGGCGCCCGGGGTGTTTCCCAGAAGATTCCGCGCGTGAGTGAATTTTTCATGGATTGAGCGATGCAGCGTAGGCAGCAAGGGCGATCATGTCGTCCTCGGTTAAGTTCGCCACTACTCGCTTCATGAGCGCGGCTTGGCTACCGGCGCTGGCTCCGCTTTGGAAGTTGTAGAGCTGGCGCACGATGTAAATGGGATGCAGGCCGGCGATACGGGGAACGTCGCCGAGACCCTTGAGTCCGTCGCCGTGGCAGACGGAGCAAGTAACGGTTTTTCCGATGCCGCTCGAGGCCAGGGCGGCTCCTTTCGCGATGCTGCCTTTGGGTACGTAAGCTGTGAAGCCGGTGTGGGGATCGCGGGCGAGGACGGCCTCGGGGTTGACGGGCAATTCGACAATGCGATTGCCGAGCATTTCGGTGCCGCCGGCGGGGTGGGGCAGACGCACGCGCCCCGCGGCTCTGACGTAACTCCTGGGCACCGTGTCCGCCTCCACTACTTTGATCCAAGAACCAGGTTTGAAGGCGGCAAACCATTCGGCGGCTTGACGGGAGTCAGCGTCAGATATGACTTTGGCGATGGCGTTCATGCGGGCGGGATCTTTACGGGCTCCGCTTTTGAAATACATCATCTGGCGCACTAGATATTCGGCGGGGAGACCGGCCAGGTCGGCGGATTCCGGATGGCCATGTCCGGACTGTAGATGGCAAGATCCGCAGGCCAGCGCGTTGGGGGGCGTGCCATGGGCGATCACTGGCGGCAGGGGGCCGTGATCTTCGGGATACCAGTCAGGCGGATTGGTGAGATCGTCGATCTGCGCGGGCGTGTAGGTTTTGGTGCTGCCCGGAAGATGGACAGGCTCGGTGCTTTCGACAGCAGGGGGCTGTTCTTTATCGGCCGCGGGAAATGCCCACGCGGGCCGGGCCCCTTGTTGGGCCAAGGCAAGAACGGAGGAAAGAGCAAATAGAACCAGGTTTTTAGTATTCATAAAGGCGTGAGGGGTTATTTACAAGGATTTTTTTGCGGATGGCGGCGTCGGGGGCCCACAGCGGGAGCAGATTCATCAAACGGCCGTCGTCGATTTGATAGACCGGATTTAATTCGGAGGCGGCGCGCCCGGGGGGCGGACTGGAATTGGGATGCGGCCAATCGGTACCCCACAAGATACGGTCTGCGTTTGCGGCGATCAGGGCTTTCGCGAAGGGCGTGACATCGGGGTAGTCCGGACTTTGCGTCGACGCGCGATAGGCGCCGGAGATCTTCACATACGCCCTACCGGATCGAACCAAGTTGATGAGGTCGGGGAAACCGGGTTGAGTCAGGCCGCGGGCGGTGTCGATGCCTCCGAAGTGATCGAATACGACGGGGATGGGCGAGGCCATGACGAGATCTTTTATAGCGGCGATCACGGCGGGGCTGACGTACATCTGGATGTGCCAGCGGCGGCTCTGGATGCGATCAATGGCAGCTTGAAAACGGGCGCGGGCGAGGGCGGCGTTATCCTGGCCGGCGGTTGTGAGGTTGATGCGGATGCCTTTAAAGCCTGCGCGGGCCATGCTGTCGAGATCGGCGGCGGAAGTTTTATCGTCAATGACGGCGATGCCGCGCGCGCCCGCGCCATAGGCTTTCATGCCGTAAAGGGTGGCGGAATTATCCGTGCCATAGATGCTGGGCGTCACGATCACCACGCGCTCGAGGTGCAAGGCGCGATGAAGCGCGGCCATTTCCGCGGGGAGGGCGGGCTCAGGCGTATAGACGCGGCCGGACCAGAAAGGGAACTTCGCGGGGTCACCAAAAATGTGAGTGTGGGTGTCACAGGCGCCGGCAGGAACGGAGAAATTCACGGCGGTGGAGGGCTGCGACGCTTTCGCGAAAATTCGGCGGCTGAGGGAAAGGGTGGCGGCTCCGATCAGGGCTTCGCGTCTGGTGGTCTGGCTCATATCCAGGCACAGCGAGTATATGTCCGGCGAATAATCGAAGTCAACGGACTTGTATAATTCGCGGAAATTGATATAAACTCGTACGCCGAGGACATACCACCCATGACATCTAACATTATTGCGAAACTCACGCTGGCCGCGGCCGCGCTAGCTGCCGCCGCCGTACCCATGGCGGCACAAAACCTAACCAAATTCGTGATCTCCGACGAAGCTGCGAAGAAGACCATGATCAAGAATGAGATTAATGCGGACACCGCGGTGAAAATCGCGCAGGCGTGCGTCGATTTCGCGATTAGAAACAATCAAGCCATCACGGTTTTCATTCTTTCACCGACGGGGCAGATTGTGCATTCGCACCGCATGGACGGGCAGGTGCCGATCAATATAGAGACGGCGCTGCTGAAGGCGCAGAGTGTCTTATACACCCGGGATTCGACGCATCAGCGGGCGAATATGGTGGCGAATAATTTAGCGCTGCAAATGCGCTGGGCTCCTTTGGGCGTATTTCCGACTCCGGGAGGGCTGCCGATTATTGTAGACGGGCAGATGATTGGAACGATCGGCGTGGGGGGCGGCAACAAGGATGAAGAGTGCGCGTATCAGGCGTTGACGACGGTGGTGGGTCCGCAACCGCCGCTGGCTGGGCCACCGCCGGAGAGGCGTCAGCCGTAGGATTTATTAGGAGCGTTCGAGACTGGCGCGATCCCAGTGCGCCAGTTTCGCGCCGGCTTCGTAGGCGCTTTGGCAGAAGTCCAGAATGTCCTGCTCCGGTTGCGCGGCTGTGCGGGCGTCCTCGTACTTGAAAATGAACTCGCCGAGTTGGCTGTCCCAATAGGCCGCGGCGGGGCGCACTGGCTGGGCGTCCAAACCGGCGGGGACAGGAGCGCTGTAGGCATAAAAGGCGGGCTGCGGAAAAGCGCGGTTACCGGGCCACCATCCGCAACTAGTCACCTCATGCGAGTAGGCTTCGCGCTGCATCGCGTCGACGCCTTCCTTCTGCGGGGCGCGGCGGCCAGAGAAACGCGTCACGGCTAAATCGAAGGAGCCCCAGAAGAAATGCACGGGGCTGCATTTCCCCAGGAAGCGCGCGCGGAATTGTTTGAGGAGCCGGTCAGAGTTGACCAGGATATTGCGGAAGCGCTCGATGTATTCGGTGTCATAGGACGCGTGATGCTGGTCTTGATCGAAAGGAGTGGCGTCGTCGAATTCGACGGGCACGCGATAGATTTTAACTTCGATGCCGAGCATTTTGAGCGCGGCCATATATTCGGCGTAGAAGTCAGCGACGGAGCGCGGGTAGAGGCGCATGGAGTGCATGCAGCCGGAACTGGCACGCATCCACAGTTGGTGCGCTACAAGATCGAACTCGATTTCCAGCGTGCCGGAGGCGCAAGGCATGGCGGAGGTGGTCAGGCCGCGCGGCGTCACGTAAAGCGCGACGTTCCACCAGTGATTTTCAAGCGGGGCTAGCTTGAGGCGCGTTTTGCCTACGATCTGGGTCCACATATGGAGCGTGTCGCAGGTTTTTTCCCACTCGGCGAAGGGGAGGGATGGCCAATTGACTGGGTTCATGCACTAACTCGGCTCGAGCATAACTTCATCGATGTAACACCAGGCCCAGTCCTCACCGGGCTCGAAGGATTTCACGATGGGGTGCTTGGCCGAGTGGAAATGTTTGGTGGCGTGTTTGTTTTTTGAAGAATCGCAGCAGCCTACGTGGCCACAGGAAAGGCACAGGCGCAAATGAACCCAGGTGTCGCCCATTTTCAAACATTCCTCGCATCCTTTGGAGTGGGGCTTTACATCCTGGATCTGGTTGAGGTGCGAACAGGCCGGCACGGGGTGGCTCCTATCCTTTGATCTTTAGCAATTGGGCTGCATTTTCACCCAGGATCGCACGTTTGCCGGCGTCGCTGAGGCTGGTGGTCTTGAGGATGTCGTCGACGTCATGAAATGGCAGCCCGTAAAATCGACGCCCGCGTATTTCAGAAACTCGCGGCGACTGTGCAGTGTATCAGGGGCTGAGTGGTTCGGCAATGTCGAAGAGATTATCAGGTTCTGCCGGGGGGCCGCCGGTTCGCTGGTGTTGCGCTGTGAGGTTTTTGGGAGTCAGGCAGCGAGCCATCGCAGCAGGAAAAAGTGGCGGCCGCAGAGGGAGCAGCGGTAAGGAAGCAGGAACCAGCGGATGGCTTGTTCCATCGCGTTGCGCGCGCCTACCCCGCGGAAATCGACCGAACGGCAATTGGGGCAGCGCCTCGAAAATAGCAACGTGTTCCTAACCGTCGGTTTTAGCGGCGCCTCCGATGGCGGTGGCCAAGCGATTGCGGAAAGAGCGGCCGCTGGCGGCTACTTTGGGTTGATTGCCGCGGCTGACGTCAGGGCGGCTGGCTTCTTTGGCGGCTTCGATTTGTTCGGGAGTGCGGACGTCGGGCTCGGAGAGCTTCACTTTCTCGCGCGCGCGTTCCACTTGGCGTTTGTGGCGCTTGGCTAATCGCTTGTCCATACCTTAACAGTACACCTGTGCGCGCAACAGCGGGTTTCACCGCGCGCCGAAAGCGGAGACCCGACTTGGCGGTAACGCAGCGCTCGCGGGGTTTTAACCGAGCGGCGAAGGCTACTTGGCGCTTTTACTTTGGTGTTCGAACCCGCTGCTCGGACTATCGTCACGGGCAGAAAGGGGTGTCACAAATATGATCGTTGTATTTCCTCCGTCTCCAGCCGGTAATTAGGCTGGGCGCTAAGGGGCGCCGCGGCGGGCGGCGCTCCGCGCGATTTGATCAGTACTATTGGTTTACGGGTGGGTCTCTGGTAGTATCTCCGTTAGAAAGCCTGTAAAACGAAGCAAATGGCTGCCTTCGGGAGAAGCCTTTGCCTGATTCTCACGCTGTGGATGACAGGATCAAGTTCCCGGACGGTCATCCCGCCTAGATTGCCTGACTCTAGCCCTTGGTGGGATCAGGCCTCCCTGCAAATCCAAGACGAAGCGCTACGCCTGCGCAAGGCCGGAGACTTTGTAGCGGCTGCGGCTCTCTATCAACAGGGCTATCGGGAAGCGCTGCGGCGTGGCGACCGGCTGGCGGCTGCCCGTTACCTGATGAGTGTTGGCGGCAGCCAAATGTTTGCGCTGGAGTACCGCGCGGCACTCACAACCTTCCTGGAGGCGCGCGATTTGGCTTCCGCACTCGGCGATCATGCGGACTTGGGCGGGATCGACGTCAATCTGTCTAGTTTGTATTTGCAGATGTGGGATGTTCCGGCGGCGGCGCGGGCGGCGGAGGAGGGGCTCCGCGAAGCGGGACGGGCGAGAGCGCGCTCGGCTTACTTCAAGCCTCCGCTGCTGATGCAGATGGGGCGCATCCACGCACTGCTTAATGACGGCGAGGCGCGCGGGTTCTTCGCCGCGGGCGTGGAGGCGGCCAGGGCGCGAGACGACTTGCCGATTGAGGCGCTGTCCTGGGATCTGCTGGGCGAGGAAGAACTGGGCTCGGGAGATCTACAGGAAGCTGAGGCGGCATTCCTGGAAGCTTATCGTCTACGGCGATTTTTTCGGACGGGTGAACTTGGAATGTCGTTTGGGCGCCTGGGAGCGCTGGCCCTGGCGCGCGGGGATTTTGGGAACGCCGAGCGCTGGACACAATGGGCGCTCGATGCGGCGAAGCGCGGTGCGCCGGCGGAGGCTGAATATGTCCTGCTGCACCAAAGGGGGCGAGTACGGCTAGCCCGGGGAGAGGAGGATGCTGCACTTCGCGACTTTTCCTTAGCCTTGGATGCCGCGGCGCGGTGGCGGCTGGAGGCGCTGCCAGCGCAATCGACGCTAACAAGTACCAATATCGGGTTGGAACGGGAGATTTTTCGTTCGTTCATCCAACTGGCCGCGGAAAAGGCGTTTCAAACTGGGAATGATATTTGGGCCAGCAAAGCGTGGGAGGCGGTGGAGCTCAACCGCGCCTCGAGTTTACGAGAAAGCCTGGCATTGGCGGGCGTTTGGCGAGAGAAGCTGCCGTTAGAATACTGGGAGACGCTGGCGCAATTAGGCGCGCGGGCGGCGGGGGGCACGGGCGAAAACCAGCTCCTTTCGAGACTTACCGAAATGGAAGCGCAGGCTGGAGCGGGCTTTCAAGCGAAGAAAGTAGAGAATATTCACGAGCGGAATTCACTTAATCATTTTCGGAAAGGATTAAGAGACTCTGAATTACTCCTCAGCTTTGAGTTAGGAAAAAAGGAGTCGTACCTATGGGCCGTCGGCCGGAGTTCGCTGCGGTTATACCGGCTGGCGGGGGAGCAGGAAATCGCGAAAGCCGTCGAGACTTTTCGCGAAGCGTTTCCGGCCGGGGGCGCGGAAACCGCCCGGCGTGGGCGGGAGTTGTACCGGCTATTGTT
>JALYJH010000035.1 GCA_030775415.1 Acidobacteriota bacterium
CTTTTAGGGGATGGGTGTCGTATACTGGGTAGGGTCTGGCGCTATCGTCTAACGGTTAGGACGGAGCCCTCTCAAGGCTTAAATACGGGTTCGATTCCCGTTAGCGCTACCAATTCTTTCATCAGCTTACAGCCACATTTGGCGCGATTCCCGTTAGTTGGGCCATTTTCTAAGCGTTTTGCTCACACGTTGCTCACACATTTTTTGGAGATCCGGACGCAAACTGTTCTCGCAAGCAGATCGAAAGAGTTATGGCAGCGGTCAACGGCCTTTTCTACTGCGTTGTCTTTGACCAAGGTCCCGGCATGTGAAGCAGCTTTGCGGAGAGTTGCGTTACGTCGCCGGGCGACATGCCACGTTGTTGTGCGGCCGCGAGAGGGTGCTGTTCCTCTTCGAGTATGAAAAGGGGGGCGTGCCCACGGGTTGGATAACGATCCTGAGTTTCAAGTTAAGGGTCTCGGGGTAAACTGATAAAGAATTTGCGAGACGCCCCTTGAACTGTGCGAGCCGCCTTTCTCTACCTTCCTCCTCCCAAGCCGCGGAGATCTCGTTGAACACATCTTCTTTCACAGATGCCCATAAACCCCAGAGAAATACGCCGTCGCTATCGACAATCGGGATCTCAAGGCAGCCTCGGACGAAAAACCATTGTTCGTCGATGATGCACTGGTCCGAGCCGATCAAAGCCCGGCTCCCTCGGTCGATTTCGGACAAGCCGGCGTACATGTCGGGAAAGTCTGCGGCGAAGCTAGGTGGAATTCCGTCATGAGTTTGGCCACATACGTGGCATACAAAACTGGCGTCGGCCATCTCTCAATATTGTCAGAAACGAATCGTGCCAAGGAAATCGAATCGGACCCAACTTACATTAGACGATTTGGTGGACGACGTTCGTAACCAAGTCCGAGATATAGGCATCAGTTTGGACTTGGTCAATCACGACCTGGTTTGGATGCGCAGCAGCATTCCGTTTGCCCAGGGCCGCGTGCATGATGTTGTAGATGTTTTTCGTGATTATGCCTGCATCGCGACTAATCTCGAGGACCTGTTGTTCTTTTAATTCCTCTGCGAAGTCATCGAAGACGGCGATGGCTCTCGTCTTATTTTTGTGCATGCCCGGAAATGAGACGAGCCATCGCGCGTTGAAACCACTGAGGCACTTCGCGAGCACATGGTCACATAGATGCGAAAAGGCGATGTTCCAGGTCATGATGACGGCACCGCGGCGCGAGCCATGCTTATAGCAGATCAACGCTTCCTGATAGTAGGCCCGTTCCGCCATGTCGGGGATCGTGGCGGCAAGGTCGGTGAGCAGCGAAGTGACCTTTACCGTGATGGCCGGCGTGCCGTAGGCCACGTCGAATTGTTCACGGACCTTATTCTCGAGCCGGTAGCCGCTGCTTGATTTGAGCAGCTCTTCCTTGTTCTTTTGCGCGAGTTGGCTCATATAGGTGCTGACGGATGTGGGTTTCGAGAAGTGAAGTTCGTCATAACATTTCAAGATGTCAGTGCCTGAAAATGTAGTCTGGGACTTGTGGCGGTGCAGCCACCAGCCGAAGATCTTGATCTTGTCGTAATGCGATTTATCTGCGCTTGCCCGTGAATTTCACATGGCCGCATGCCTGAGAGCCGCCGCTTCCTCCATGCCGGACCTGAATAAACGTAGACCCTAATCTTAACGCTTGCGAATAGCTTCCATCACATCGTTGATCCCGTCACCCGGAATCCCAAAAATCACTTCAACGCCCAACTCCACGATGTTATCTATCCATATAGGAGGTTGTGCGCATCCCGTCCCTCCTTACGCTGACTTCGGGCTGGCTGTCTATGGTTAGATCCATCACTTCAGGAACTGCTACAGTTCACAGCCAGTGCAGGTTTGGCGGCCACCCGCGGCTGAGGTAATCGCTGAGGATGAACACCAGTAAGATAGCCAGCCAGAATAGCCCCGCTCCTACGAATAGCTTGGTCATGGGAGTGGCTCGCCGGACGTCCATGAAGAACATCACGACGAGCATCCCTTTGATCGCGGCAATGGTCATGGCCGCAATGAAATTGAACTCGCCCAATTCAAGCTTGGACACTGCCACTGTAGTGATCGTAAGCGCCAGCAGCGCGCCAAACACCGCGGCATAAACCTTTACCGGAACAACAGAGTGATTCATCGAGTGTGCCCTATAAGATAAAGAAGCGGAAACAAAAAAATCCAAATGATATCGACGAAGTGCCAGTACAAGCCAATCATCTCGACCGGCGTGTACCAAGCCGCGCTGAAGCGATTGCGCGCAGCCATTACGATGAGCGCCGTGAGTAAACCAGCTCCCACGAGCATATGCAGCGCGTGCATCCCCGTCATCGCGAAATACAAAAAGAACAAAATTTGCGCCTGGTGCAGGTAGCGCGCGTCGGCGTAGTGAAAGCCCGGCCCGGGGATGTGATGCTCGCTCCACTTTTCGTGATATTCCACCGCCTTCAGGCTCAGAAAGATGCAACCCAAGAGCAAGGTCAGCACCAAAAACGCGATAAGCGCCTTCTTCTGCCCCAACTGCGCGGAGCGCACCCCCAGCACCATTGTGAAGCTGCTGCAGATCAGCACCCCCGTGTTGATCGCCCCTATCGTCACATTCATAAAATGGCTGGTCGAAGCGAATGCGTCGGGGTACAAATTCCTATAGATCGTGTAGCCGCCGAACATCCCGCCGAAGAACATCACCTCCGTCACTAAGAAAACCCACATCCCCAGCGTCGAAGATTCCAGTTGCTGCTCGCTGTCGTCAAAGTGATGCTGCAGCTCTCGCGAATCCGCTGCCACGATGGTTTGGCTATGCGCCACTCTTAACCTCCTGCTCGAGTCCCGAGTAATTGTAAGCGGGCTCTGTAACAACAGGTTGCTGCTCAAAATTATATTTAGGCGGTGGCGAGGGCGCCTGCTCCCATTCGAGGCCTTTTGCGTTCCAAGGATTCTGCGGCGCCACCGGCCCTTTCCGCCATGCCCAGGTCAAATAAATTATCGGAATCAAGTAGCCAATCGCCAGAATAGAAGCACCCGCCGTGGACATCACATTCAATATTTGGAATTCCGGTGGGTACTGCGCGTAACGCCGCGGCATACCCTGGTAGCCCAATATGAACTGCGGGAAAAAGGTCAGATTGAAACCTATGAACACAACCAGCGCGGCGAATTTCGCCCATCCTTCGGGATACATGCGTCCACTGATCTTCGGGAACCAGAAATGAATGCCCCCTAAATACGCCATCACCATTCCCCCTACCATTACGTAGTGAAAATGCGCAATCACAAAGTAGGTATCTGTGACGTGTACGTCAATCGCCATCGTCGCCAGAAATAAGCCAGTCAACCCTCCGATGGTAAACAGGCCGATAAAACCAAAGGCATACAACATGGGCGTCTCGAAAGAAACCGAGCCTTTGTACATCGTCGCCGTCCAGTTGAACACTTTAATCGCCGACGGAATCGCTACCAGGAAACTGAGGAAAGAAAACGCAATGCTCGCATACATCGACTGGCCGGCAACGAATAAATGATGCCCCCAAACCAGGAATCCCAGTACTGCAATCGCGATACTGGAAACGGCGACAAAGTTATATCCGAAGATCGCCTTGCGCGAAAAACATGTCACAAGTTCGCTCATCACCGCCATGCCCGGCAGAATCATAATGTATACCGCGGGATGCGAATAGAACCAGAAAAGGTGCTGAAATAACACCGGGTCCCCTCCCACCGTGGGATCGAAAAGCCCGGCGTGCAGCACTCGCTCCAGTAGAAGTAGCACCATCGTGATCGCTATCACCGGCGTCCCCAGCACCTGGATCAAGCTGGTGGCGTAATGCCCCCAAATGAACAACGGGAGCCGCCCCCAGGTCATCCCCGGAGCCCGCATCTTGTGGATCGTGACAATAAAGTTGAGCCCCGTGAGAATGGACGAAAATCCTGAGACAAAAATCCCCAGCGCCGCCAGGATTACATGCGTATTCGAATAAGTGGCGCTGAACGGCGCATAGAACGTCCAGCCCGTATCGACGCCGCCACGCACTACAGCGGTAAGCGCAATGATGCCCCCCGCGATGTAGATATACCAACTCAAGAGATTGATGCGCGGAAACGCCAGATCCCGCGCCCCGATCATAAGCGGCACCAGAAAATTTCCTAGAGTGGCGGGAATCGACGGAACTAGGAAAAAGAACACCATGATGATTCCATGCATCGTGAACAGCTTGTTATAGGTGTCGTGAGAGAACATGCCTTCGGGTGTCAGTAGATTCAAGCGCATTCCCACGGCAAACGCGCCGCCCACAAAAAAGAAGGCCGTGATGGAGAATAGATACAGCAGCGCGATCCGCTTATGGTCGGTGGTGAACAGCCACGACCTCCATCCATAATCCACGTTCAAATAATTTGGCCGCGCCTCAGTTGACGCGAAGGGGAGTATGGCACTCATTTTTTACTCCTGGTTGCTGAAGGTGAAGGAGGGGTGGATAAACTCTTGATATACGCGATCAATTGCAGTACGCCGTCTTCGCCGATCTGCCCCTCGAAGACCGGCATGATATCGCGGCTATAGCCTTTAACGATCTTGGCGTTTGGATTCAGAATAGATTCTCGAATATAAGCTTCATCCGCCACGATCGTGCGTCCGTCATCCAGCACCACCGGCTTACCGTATACGTTGAGAAGCGATGGGCAGCGGCCTTGGCGGTCCGTCACATGGCACGTCACGCAGCCGTATTGCTGAAACAGTTGCTGGCCTTGGTCTGCCATGGAACCCGCCGTGCCGCCGTTCAGCCAGGTAGCATACTCGCTGGGCCCCATGACCGTAACCCAGCCGCCCATCTCCGAATGATTCGTGCCGCAGTATTCCGCGCAGAGGATCCGATAGCGCCCCGGCTTGGTGGCTTCAAACCAATACGTCTGATAGCTCCCCGGCACCACATCGTGCTTCAAGCGGAAGGCCGGTATGTAAAAACTGTGAATAACATCTTCACTCGCCAATATAAGCTTGACCGGTTGGCCTGTCGGCACATGCAGTTCATTAATCTCGCGCTGCCCCGTCGGATGCTGCACTTTCCACATCCATTGCTTGCCAGTGACATAAATATCCAGAGTGCCATTGGCCGGCGGCGTGTAATTCTGGAAGTACAATTTCGTGCCCCACGCGAACATCACGAGCATCACGAGGAGCGGGATCGTGCTCCAGACAATCTCCAATGGAATCGAACCATGAATCGGTTTGGGCGCCGGATCATCCGGGCTTTTTCTGCGGTACTTGATCGCAAAGAAGAAGACCAGAAAGAAAATGAGCGTTGTCATCCCTACCGCCACCACCAGCAGGAATGCATACAGCGCGTCCACCTCGCCGGCCGTCGTCGAAGCGCGCTCCGGGAAAATTGAGAATACGCCCATCAAGTGTTCCCCGTCCGCGAATGCGCCGTGCGAAAGTCCCGGCGGAACATGCTAGCCATGAAAGTCAGCAGCGCTCCCAGGGTAATCAGCCCCGCCAATCGCAGTACATTCATTACCGCCAGCGCATATTTCCCACTGGAGGGATCGTAATGGAAGCAATACAGCAGCACCTGGTCCGTCGGCCTGCCGATTTTCTCACTCGATGCCTCCACTAATCCCAACCGCAAGTCGCGAGGAGGATATTGAATCCCGTAAAAGTAACGCGCCACCCGCCCCGCCGGAGTCAGAATCATGATGGCGCTGCTATGCGCATACTGGTTGGTCATCGAGTCGTATACATAACGAAACCCCACCGCCCCCGCCAGCGCCTTGCTGGACGTTTCCGGACCTGTCAGGAAATGCCAGCCCTGTTCCGCGCCCTTGAGATAGTTGTGCTTCTTGGCGGCTGCCATCTGCGGCGTCTCGCGAGGATCAAAACTCACCGCGACGACTTCGTACTCCTTGCCCGCCGTCAGATCCAGGCCCTTTACGCTGTTCAAAACACCGTTCAAAACCATGTTGCAGAGGGAAGGGCACTGATAGTAAACCAGCGCGAGTATCACTGGCTTGTCGAAATATTCTCGCAGCGTGACGTCGCGCCCGGATTCGTCGGTGAATGGTAAATCCAACGCGATTTGCGCGCCCATTTTTTGAGTGATCCCCACCGTCTGCAGCAGTCGCGATGGCGCGTATACCTGCGGTTGTGGCGAACCGTAGATTTGCGCCAAAGCAGTCCCCGCCCAGAAAACCAGTAAGGCCAAGCGAGTCCTCATTTCTGTGCTGCCTCCTTACGCGTGGGAAATCCTCTCTCTAGTTGCAGCTCCATCGCGCGCTGCAAAGGAATGCGAACCACACCCTTGTTCCTGTCAACCCAGCCGTAGGTGGAAAGCGTTTGTTCTTCCTGCCTGTGAAGCTCCTGTATGTCGATGGCCGGATGCTCTTCTATTCGCGGCGCCGGCGGAATTTGCGGGTCCAACACCGCCATTGGATTTGAAGGGAGCCTGCTGACAGAGTGAACCGTCAGGTAACGAAAGATGCCGTAGATAACGATGCCTACAATCAGCAGCGCGAGCGCCAGCCCCAGGCCAGTCAAAATGATCGGCCGAACCCGCGCGTCGTGTTCCTCATGCCCCGGCGGACTGTACGGCAGGAGTCTCTCCATGCGATCTCTCCGTTAAAACGCCACTGTTTCGCGCGGCGCTCCTTGTAGCCGCGGATCGCGCATCGGTAGCAGCGGCCGCGCCTTCAGTTGCCCAAAAAATACCGCCAGCCACAAACCTCCAATGGCGAGCGGCGCCACAAAATCCATCCAGTGAATGCGCGGGTGCTGCCCATAAAACGCCGGCTCCGTAACCCAGTAAACGTCCACCATGCGGATAGCGATCAGCAGCAGGCACAGGCGGAACAGGCGCTCCATGCGCCTCTTCACCCCTCGCATCAGAAGCAGCAGAAAAGGAATCGCAAAGTGAAACACCACCAGTGAAAGCGCCACCCAACCCCACCCTCCGCGCAGACGTCTCACGTACCAGGGGATCTCCAGCGGCAGATTTCCCGACCAGATGATAAGGAATTGTGAAAACGATAAGTACGCCCATAACACCATGAAGGCGAACATTAAGTTGCCCAAATCGTGAATGTGCTGCGGCGTCACGTGCTCTTTGAATGGCGATGTCTGGGCGACCACAATTGCCAGCGCGATGACGAAGGCGAACGCTTCCAGCATTTCGCCCACCATAAACATTGCTCCATAAATTGTCGAAAACCAGTGCGGCTCCAGCGACATGATCCAGTCGATGAACGCGAAAGTAGTCGTAAGCGTGAAAATCACTAGCCCAGGAGCGCTGATAGCGCGCATTCTGTCAATGAGCCGCTTGTCGCCCGTTCGATCCTGCTCAGCCGACCACTTGCTCAATAAATACGAGTAAAGAAACCAGACCGCGAAATAGAATACCGCCCGGCCAATGAAGAAAGGCACGTTTAAGTACGCCGTTTTGCTCTGCAGGCTGGCGTCGTGTAGCGCCTCAGGTCGCGTCCAAACGTACAAATAATGCATGCCCAGCAATACCGGAGCCAGCAGCAGCGCCATCAGGGGCAGCGTTCGTGCTCCCGCCTCGCACAACCGCCGGATCAGCATGCCCCACTTCCCACCCACCACATGGTGCATCAGCAAGATGGCCAAGCATCCCAGCGCCATGCCCGTCCAATATAAATACGCAAAGAGATAGGAACGCAGGAACTGCCCACGATCCAACGCGAAGGCCACCACCCCCAACAACAGGCCCGCAACGCCCACAAGCAGCGAGTTCCGCTGCCAGTGGCCGATTCGCACGGTGATCGCGTCAGCCGCAATCATTGAGTCTTCTCCAACCTCGCCCGCTGCTCCGCCGGCACGTCATCGATTTTGGCGTTCTCGCTCAGCTGCAGCACCCGAATGTACGCGGCAATCCGCCACCGGTCGTCCGGCTCAACCCGTGAAGCGTAACTCGGCATCGCGCCGAATCCGTTCGTCATGACGTCAAAAAAGTGCCCGACCGGCGCGTTGATCAGCTTCTCCGTGTGGTACGACGCCGCCTGCCGGAACCCGCGCCGCACCACCATTCCATTGCCGTCGCCAATTCTGCTATGGCACGGCGAGCAGTAAATGTTAAAACGCTGCTGCCCGCGTAAGAGATCAGCCGTGGTGATGGGGAAGGGGAACTCCGTCACATCCTTGTTGTCTACTTTGCCCGTGTAGCGGGCCTTGTCGATTCGCAAATGACCGCGCGCCACTGTTCCCTCCACCACCGGCCGCGCTGATCGCCCGTCACCAAAAAAATCCGAGGCCGCCAGCGGTTTGTACCGTGGCTGATTATGCATGTCCTGCCGGCAAGCGACCATCGCCATGCAAGCCGCTGGTAACAGATGCTTAAAACGCAACATCCCTTACCTCCCGCGGATTTAACTGCTTGAGAAAATCCCTCGTTTCGTCAACATCGAACTTAGGATCGGACGCCTCGATGCACAAGAAAAACTTATCCCGCGACGCGCGCGCGAATTCTTCCACGTTGAAAACCGGATGGTAAGGCTGCGGCAGCCCATTGAGCGCCAGCATCCCGATCACCGCCGTAAGGCACGCAATCAGCACCATGGATTCGAAGGTTATCGGAATGTAAGCGGGCCAGGAGTTCAGCGGGCGCCCCGCGACGTTATGCGGATATGCGATCACCGTAATCCACCAGCACAACATGAACCCGCCCGTGGCTCCGCACAGGCCGCCCATGAAAACCAGGCGCTGCACCCAGTTGCTGCGGAACCCGATCGCTTCCGCTAGGCCCTCCACCGGCATCGGAGTGTAAGCGTCCATCTCCCGGTAACCTGCCGCGCGCGCCCGAGCAGCCGCCTCCAGCAGCGATTCGGGATCGTCAAACTCGGCCATCACGCCGTACAGCCCTCCCAGTTGGCCGGAAATTTTAGTCTCCGTGGGCATGCGCCGTCTCCGTCTCATGCACCACCTCGCGCATCTCGAAGATCGAAATGGCAGGCAGCCCGCGAATAAACAAGAACATCAAGGCGAGAAACAGGCCGATGGTTCCCGCGTACGTGCTCCAGTCCCAAACCGTCGGGTAATACATTCCCCATGACGACGGAACAAAATCACGAGTCAGGCTGGTGACCACAATCACAAAACGCTCCAGCCACATGCCGACATTTACAATCAGCGAGATCGCAAATACCGCCGGGATGCTCATGCGTATGCGCCGCGACCACAGCAACTGCGGGATGATAATGTTGCACAGGATGAGGACCCAGTAGGTCCACCAATAACCGCCCGCCCACATGCGGTTTACGAAGGCGTAGCGCTCATATGGATCGGCGCTGTACCAGGCCATGAACGCTTCCATCGCATAACCGTAAGCCACAATCAGCCCGGTTCCCAGCATCACCTTGGACATGCATTCGATATGCCTCATGGTGATCAAATCCTCCAGGTGGTACCAGCGGCGCACGGGAATCGCCAGTGTCAACACCATCGCGAAGCCCGAATAGATCGCGCCCGCCACGAAATAGGGCGGGAAAATGGTCGTGTGCCAACCCGGCAGAATGGCCACTGCGAAGTCGAAGCTGACCACCGAGTGTACCGAAACGACCAGCGGCGTCGACAGTCCCGCCAGCAGCAAATATGTTTTCTGATAGCGCGCCCAGTGGCGGGCTGAATTGCGCCAGCCCATCGCTAATATGCCGAATATCTTTTGCGCGAATGGATTTCCCGCCTTGTCCCGCATAGTGGCGAAATCCGGAATAAGTCCCGTGAACCAGAAAATGAAAGAAACAGTCGCGTACGTCGACACCGCAAACACATCCCAGATCAGTGGACTCCTTGGTTGCGGCCACAGCCACATCGTATTTGGATAGGGAAGTAGCCAATACGCGAGCCACGGCCGTCCCAGATGCAGGATCGGGAACATGCCCGCGCACGCCACCGCGAACAACGTCATCGCTTCCGAAAAGCGATTGATGGATGTGCGCCAGTCCTGCTTCAGCAGCAACAAAATGGCGGAGATGAGCGTGCCCGCGTGTCCGATACCGATCCACCACACAAAATTGACGATGGCGAATCCCCAGGCGACGGGAATGTCGATCCCCCAAATGCCTACACCCCGCAGGAATAGCCATGTGACCGCCACCATGAGAAGGTTCACCAGCAAAAATGCGCAGGCGAACCCAATAAAGAGCTGCGGCGGCGTCTTCAAGAACGGTCTGAACACGACGCCGCCAATTTCGTCGGTGACCGTCCCGAAGTTGTGTCCCGGACCAATCACGTGATCTGGGCCCGGATCGAGCGTGGCTAAGGCTGTTGATTCTGGATCCGCCGGTTCCAAAATGTTCCTACCCTTTCTCTAAATCGGGACTCGGATTACGCAGGCGCGCCAGGTATGTCGTGCGCGGCCGGGTGTTAAGCTCCTCGAGCATCCCGTAGTCGCGCTGTTGCCGCTTCAGTTTGGCCACCCTGCTATTCGCATCGTTCAAATCGCCAAATACGATCGCCTCCGCGGGACAAGCCTGCTGGCAGGCCGTCACGATCTCGCCGTCCTTTAAGGGCCGATTCTGTTTTTCGGCTTCGATCTTGGCGCCGTTGATGCGCTGCACGCAGTAGGTGCATTTTTCCATCACGCCGCGGCTGCGAACCGTCACGTCCGGATTGCGCGCGCCAAACAAACTCTGCGTATCCCAATCCGCATACAGGAAAAAGTTGAACCGGCGCACCTTATAAGGGCAATTGTTTGAGCAGTAGCGCGTACCCACGCAACGGTTGTAAACCATCTCATTCAGACCTTCCGCGCTGTGTACCGTCGCCGCCACCGGACACACCAGTTCGCAGGGTGCGTTTTCGCAATGCATGCAGGGAACCGGTTGAAAATAGATATCGGGATCCTCCGGCGGGCCCTTGAAATACCGGTCCACCCGCAGCCAGTTCATATGTCGCCCCTTCGCGACTTCCTCTTTCCCCACTACCGCAATGTTGTTTTCCGATTGGCACGCAATGGTGCACGCATGGCATCCCGTGCAGGCGTTCAGATCGATCGACATCCCCCACTTGTGCTGCTTGTACTTCCACTGTGGAAAGAGCGACAAATCATTGGGAACCCGCGTGTCTTCCGGCCGCGCGAATTCCGGATTCTTATGATATTCCGCAAAGGTCCCCCAGCGAAAAGGATCGCGCTCCTCCATCGTCTGAGTGTGCTGCGTGGTCGCGAAATTGTAACCCCGCGATCTCCGCGTGATCTTCGCCCCGCTGCTCTGCCACGGAGCCTGCGTCGTACGCAGCGCGTAAGCATTGAATCCAATACCGTCCGCCACCCTTCCTGCCCGCGTGCGTCCGTAACCGAAATGAATGGTCAGCGAGTCGTCAGCTTGGCCGGGCATAATCCACAGGGGACCCTCCACTTTGCGGCCACCCACCTCGATCTCCACCACATCCCCGGTAGTCAAGCCATACTGTTCCGCGCTTTTCTTCGAGATCCACACCGCGTTATCCCAAGTCATTTTGTTTTGCGGTTTGGGCATCTCCTGCAGCCAGGCATTGTTGGACATCGCCCCGTCGCCCACCGCTGGATCGGGACGGAACACGACCTCGAGTCCCGCTGCCGCCGCAGCCATTTGCGGCATCTTCGCGGCCGGCGGTTTGGTTTCAGGCAGCGTGGTTCCCGCCACCACCCCGTCGTGCAAAGCTGTTTGCCAAAAATCATCGAAATCCGGCGCCGTGTGCTGCGTCTGCCAGTAAGCCCGCACGGTGTCGTGCGCCGATCGATCGGCTTGCTGGAGCAACACGTTCACCACTTCGTGCGCCGTCTTCCCCCCGTAAAGAGGCAGGATCAGCGGTTGGACGATGCTGGCCGTCCCGTCATACGCGCGCGTGTCGCTCCATGATTCTAGATAATGGGCTTCCGGAATATGCCAGTGGCACCACGCCGCCGTCTCATTCGCGTAGAGCCCCAGGTGCGCGCGCAGTTTCACCCGCTTCAGCGCATCCAGAAAATTAAGGTCGGCGGGCGCATCGTACACCGGGTTTCCGCCCAAGATCAACAGCATCTCCACCGCGCCCTCGCGCATGTCTTCTACGAGCCCGCCGATAGAGGCCATTTCATCCACCGGGTTTGCTTCTACCGGATTCGTAAACATCACTGTCTTGCCGATATTGCCCAACCCTTGGTTCATCGCGTGGGCGAACTCATGAACCTGGGGGGGTTGCTGCTCGCCGGCAATCACGATGCTGGCTCCCCGGTGCGCTGCCAGATCTTTCGCGACAGCGCTGATGCCGCCGCGTGCAAGTTCGCCTGCAAACTCC
>JALYJH010000036.1 GCA_030775415.1 Acidobacteriota bacterium
AAGATTGTTTCACTGGACATGGGCGCGTTGGTCGCGGGCGCGAAGTTCCGCGGCGAGTTTGAAGAACGCCTGAAGGCGGTGCTGAAGGAAGTCCAGTCAGCCGAAGGCAACATCATTCTGTTCATCGATGAATTGCACACGGTTGTCGGAGCAGGGAAGGCGGAGGGCTCAATGGACGCCGGCAATTTGCTGAAACCTATGCTGGCGCGCGGCGAACTGCACTGCATTGGCGCGACCACGCTCGATGAATACCGGAAAAACATCGAGAAGGACAAGGCGCTGGAACGCCGCTTCCAAACGGTGCTGGTGGATCAGCCCTCGGTCGAAGACACCATTTCGATCCTGCGCGGATTGCGCGAGCGTTATGAGCTGCACCACGGTGTTCGCATTAAGGATTCCGCGATGGTCGCGGCGGCGGTTTTGAGCAACCGTTATATCGCAGACCGCTTTTTACCGGACAAAGCCATTGACTTAATCGATGAGGCCGCCGCGAAGACGCGCACCGAGATCGACTCGATGCCCGCGGAACTGGATGAAATCACCCGGCGTCAGATGCAGCTTGAAATTGAGCGTGAGGCTCTGAAGAAAGAGACCGACAAGGCGTCGCGCGACCGGCTGGCCAAGCTCGAAAAGGAGCTGGCGGATCTGAAAACAGGTTCGGCCAGTTTGCGGGCGCAGTGGCAGGCGGACCAGGAAGCCCTGAAAAAACAACGCGAAATCCGCGAGCAGATCGAGCAGACCAAGGTCGATATTGAGCAAGCCGAGCGTGCTTACGACCTGAATAAAGCTGCCGAGTTGAAGTACGGGAAGTTGACGGCGCTCGAAAAGCAACTGGAGGCGGGCCAGAGTTCGACGGCACTCCTGAAGGAAGAAGTCGATGAGGAAGACATCGCTCAGGTTGTGAGCCGCTGGACTGGGATTCCGTTGTCGAAATTGCTGGAGGGCGAGATCCAGAAGCTCATGCACTTACCCGAGGAGCTGCATCAACGGATCGTAGGACAGGACGAGGCCGTCGATGCGGTTTCGGATGCCGTTCTGCGCGCTCGCGGAGGGTTAAAAGATCCCAAGCGGCCGGTGGGCAGTTTTCTCTTCCTGGGGCCCACGGGGGTAGGGAAAACTGAGCTGGCCAGAGCTTTGGCTCAATTTCTGTTCGACGATGACCGGGCGATGATTCGGATCGATATGTCGGAGTATCAGGAAAAGCACACGGTCGCGCGGCTGGTGGGCGCGCCTCCCGGGTATGTGGGTTACGACGAGGGCGGGCAGTTGACGGAAGCGGTCCGGCGGCGGCCGTACTCGGTGGTGCTGCTGGATGAAATTGAAAAGGCGCATCCGGATGTGTTTCATGTGCTGTTGCAGGTGCTCGACGACGGGCGTCTGACGGACGGGCAGGGGCGCACGGTGGATTTCAAGAACACCATTGTGATCATGACCTCCAACGCGCCCAAGGCAGAATTGCGCAACATCTTCAGACCCGAATTTCTAAATCGCGTCGATGAGATCATCACGTTCCACAGCTTAACCGATGAACAGCTCAAGAAGATTGTTCTGATTCAATTGTCGGGGCTGCGAACCCGCTTGGCCGAGCGGCATATCGGCATCGAATTGTCGGACGGGGCAGTGGAGCACCTGGTAAAGGTGGGGTACGATCCTACGTTTGGAGCGCGTCCGCTGAAGCGCGCGATTCAGAAAGAAGTAGAAACTCCGCTGGCGCGGCGGCTGGTGGGCGGTGAGATTCATGACGGGCAAAACGTGCGGGTGAATGTCGGCGCGGAGCAGGAACTTACCTTTGAAGTAGAATCGGCGGCGCGCGCTGAAGCATCTTAAGTAAAGAAGAAAAGGGAGACCAAATATGAGCGACCTGGAAAAGATCCGCATCCTGCCGTTGCTGCCGTTGAAGAACTCGGTGCTGTTTCCCGGGTTGCTGATGCCTCTGTCCGTGGGACGTAAGTCCTCGCTCGCGGCGGTGGAGGCGGCTGTCGCTACCGAGGACAAGGAAATCATTGTGGTGGCGCAGCGTGACGCGTCGTCCGATTTGCCGGCGGCATCGGAGCTGTTCACCATCGGTACGCGAGCGGCCATTCGCAAAGTAGCGCGGCCGAAGGAAGATCACATCGACATTCTGGCGTTCGGCCTGGAGCGGGTGGTCATCGTGAAGGTTCATGAAGAGGGCGGGCATCTTTCGGCGCGGTATCATCCGCTGCCGGCGCCCGACGATTCGAGCCGCGAGACGGAGGCTCTGACGCTGTCCATTATTGAGATGGGCACCAAATTCATGGGGATGATTCAATCCCCGCAGGCTTCCCCACAGGAGCTGGCGCGATTGTTCACCTTCCAGGAAGATCCTTTGCGCCTGGCTTACACGGTGGCGTCCCTGATGAACCTCGAAGCCGTGCGGGAGCAAGCCCTGCTCGAAGCGACCACGCGTGTCGAGGCCCTGCGATTAGTGCACGGCTGGCTCTCGCACGAAGTGGAAGTGCTGGAACTGCGCAATAAGATTACCGAGGATGCCCGCGGCGAGATGTCGCGCGAGCAGAAAGAATACATCCTGCGGCAGCAGAAGAAAGCTATCGAGCAGGAGCTGGGCGAGAAGAATCCCGATCAGGCCGAAGTAGAGCAACTGCGCGAGAAGCTCGCCAAGGCGGACTTGCCGGAAGACGTCCGCAAGGAAGCGGAGCGCGAGTTGGGGCGCTTGGAAAAGCTGCCGCCTTCGCAGCCGGAACACAATGTGATCCGCACCTGGCTCGAATACGTGATTGAGCTGCCGTGGAACAAACGCAGCGACGATAAGCTGGATCTCCCGCGAGCCCGGCAGGTGCTGGACGAAGATCACTTCGGGATCACCAAGGTGAAAGAGCGCATTCTGGAACACCTTGCTGTGCTGAAATTGAATCCCGAAGCAAAGGCTCCGATCCTGTGCTTTGTAGGAGCGCCGGGCGTGGGCAAAACCTCGCTTGGGCAATCGATCGCACGAGCGTTGGGACGTAAGTTCGAGCGCATGAGCTTGGGCGGCCTGCACGACGAAGCCGAACTTCGCGGGCATCGGCGGACGTATATCGGAGCTCTCCCTGGCCGCCTGCTGCAGGCCATGCGGCGGGCTGGATTCGCGAATCCGGTTCTGATGCTGGATGAAGTGGATAAGCTCGGCCGCGACTTCCGCGGCGATCCGGCGGCGGCGCTGCTGGAAATCCTGGATCCGGAACAGAACAAAACCTTCCGCGATAACTATCTCGATCTGCCGTTCGATCTTTCAAAGGTGATGTTTGTCACTACGGCGAATACGCTGGATACCATTCCGGCTCCGCTGCTGGATCGCATGGAGATCTTGAGGCTGTCGGGCTATAGCGAGGAAGAGAAGGCGCAGATTGCGCGGCGGTATTTGATTCCGCGGCAACTCACGCAGACCGGTTTGACGGAAGAGCGGGTGCAGATTACGGAACCGGCTCTGAAGAAAGTCATCTCCGCCTATACGCGGGAGGCGGGGGTGCGGCGACTGGAGCAGGCTATCGGGCGGTTGACACGGAAAGTCGCGCTGAAGGTTGGCGAGGGCGAACCCGGGCCTTTTAAGATCAAGGTGGAGGAGATTGAGGACTTGCTGGGTCCTGAGCCGTTCTCGCCTGAACAAGCGCGCCGCGAATTTCCTGCTGGGGTTGCCACGGGTCTGGCCTGGACGGAGTCGGGCGGCGATGTGTTGTACATCGAAGCGACGCTGCTGCCGGACGGGAAGGAGGTCACCATCACGGGGCAACTCGGCGAGGTGATGCAGGAGTCCGCCAAGACGGCGCGGAGTTATGTGTGGAGCCATGCGGCGGCGCTGGGAATTGATCCCGCGAAATTCTTGAACGCGGGGCTGCACATTCACGTGCCGGCGGGGGCGATTCCGAAGGATGGACCCTCGGCGGGCGTGACGATGACTACGGCTTTGGCATCGCTGTACTCAGGGAAAGCGGCGCGCAGCGATACAGCGATGACCGGGGAGGTTACGCTAACCGGTCTGGTGCTGCCGATCGGTGGCGTCAAGGAGAAAGTCCTGGCCGCGCGGCGTGTGGGGATCAAACGGGTGATACTGCCCAGAGGGAATCAGAAAGACCTGCGGGATCTGCCGGAGGAAGTTCGCAAGGAGATGGAGTTTATCTTTGCGGATCGCGTGGAGGACGTGCTGCACGCGGTGATACCGGGGCTAATGATGGCTCCGGCGCTCGCGGCTTAAGCTGAATTCGCTAAGATGGCGTCATGAAGACGCTACTCTTGCTGGCTTGCGCAGTGAGTGTTTGGGCGGCGGATCCGACACTCGCCGACGCCAAGAAGTTTCTCGACGACGCGGACAAGCGGCTCTTCGATGTGAGCCTGGAGGCGAACCAGGCTCAATGGATTCAATCCACCTACATTACCGACGATAGTGAAGCGGTGGAAGCACGCGCCAATGAGCGCTCCATCGCCGAGTCCGTGCGCCTGGCCAAGGGAGCGGTGCGCTTCGACAAAATCAATCTGCCAGCGGACATGCGGCGCAAGATGAACTTGCTCAAGAATGCGCTGGTGCTGGCGGCGCCGGCGGATCCTGCTAAAAGCGGCGAGGTCACGCGGCTGGCTTCGGCGCTCGAAGGCATGTACGGCAAGGGTAAATATTGTCCAGAAGACAAAACCGGCGGGGCGAAGCCGTGCATGGACATCGAGGCGATTACGCGCGTGATGGCGAACAGCACCGATCCAGCGGAGCTGTTGGATGTCTGGCGTGGATGGCATCGCATTTCGCCGCCAATGCGCAAGGATTTCCGGCGCTTCGTGGAACTGGCGAATGAAGGCGCGCGCGAGTTGGGCTTCAAGGATACGGGTGCCATGTGGCGCTCGAAATATGACATGCCGGCTGACGATTTTGCTCGCGAGGTAGACCGCTTATGGGAGCAGGTGCGGCCGCTGTACGTTTCGCTCCATAGCTACGTGCGTTGGAAGCTGCGCGAGAAGTTTGGGGATGCGGTGCCGGCGCGCGGCCCCATTCCGGCGGATTTGCTGGGAAACATATGGGCGCAGGACTGGGGCAACATCTATAAGCTAGTGGCGCCGGCGGACGCGGACAAGGGCTACGATCTGACTGAGATTTTGAAGAAGCGCGATACCAAGCCGCTCGATATGGTGCATTACGGCGAGAACTTTTTCAAGTCTCTCGGATTCGCGCCGCTGCCCGCGACGTTCTGGGAGCGATCGATGTTTACCAAGCCGCGCGACCGGGACGTGGTGTGCCACGCCAGTGCCTGGGATATCGATTCGCTGGAGGATCTGCGGATCAAGATGTGCATCGATATAACGGAAGAAGATTTCACGACGATTCATCATGAGCTGGGGCACAACTTTTATCAGCGGGCTTACGATAAGCAGCCGTTTATATTCCGCGATAGCGCGAACGATGGGTTTCACGAGGCTATCGGCGATACCATTGCGCTGTCGGTGACGCCGGAGTATCTGGTGAAAATCGGGCTGCTGGATAAGGCTCCGGACTCGTCGAAGGACATCGGGCTGCTGCTGGCGCGGGCGCTGGATAAGGTGGCGTTTCTGCCTTTCGGATTGATGATCGATCAATGGCGCTGGAAGGTTTTCTCGGGCGAGATTCCGGCGGACGCGTATAACAAAGGCTGGTGGGATTTACGGCTGAAGTATCAGGGAGTGGCTCCGCCAGTGGCTCGCAGTGAAAGCGATTTCGATCCGGGGGCGAAGTATCACGTGGCGGCGGATGTGCCTTACACGCGATATTTCCTCTCTTACATCATGCAGTTTCAGTTTCACCGGGCACTGGCGAAGGCGGCGGGATGTCCGGCGGCGGGGAGCGGGACGCCGCTGCATCGATGTTCCATTTACAACAATAAAGAGGCGGGACGGCGGCTAAATGCGATGCTCGAAATGGGGTTGAGCAAGCCGTGGCAGGACGCCATGTTTGAGCTGACGGGGCAGCGGGATTTGGATGCCACTGCGATTCTGGATTATTTCGCGCCTCTGAAAAAATGGCTAGACGAGCAGAACCGGGGCAAACCCGTGGGCTGGTAAGCGAAAATAAAAGTATTCATGACAGGTTCTGAGGTTCGACAGAAGTTCCTTGACTATTTTTCCGCCCGCGGGCATCGTGTGGTGCGAAGTTCGTCGCTGGTGCCGGCAAATGACCCGACGCTGCTCTTTACAAACGCGGGAATGAACCAGTTCAAGGACATCTTCCTGGGGCAGGAGCGCCGCGATTACACGCGTGCGACGACCTCGCAGAAGTGCGTACGGGCGGGCGGAAAGCATAACGATCTGGATAACGTCGGCTATACGCGGCGGCATCATACGTTCTTTGAGATGCTGGGAAATTTTTCGTTTGGGGATTATTTCAAGGAGGACGCGATTGCGTTTGCCTGGGAACTGATCACTAAGGATTATGGCTTGCCTAAGAACAGGCTCTACATCACAGTTTTCCGCGAAGATGATGATGCGGAGATGTTGTGGCAGAAGGTGGCTGGCGTTTCCAAGGAGCGGATTTTCAGGCTGGGCGAGAAGGACAACTTCTGGCAGATGGGTGAGACGGGACCTTGCGGGCCATGCTCAGAGATTCATTATGACTTCGGGCAGGAGGCCGGAGCAGGGAGTTTCCCCGACGATCCGGGCGAGCGTTTTGTCGAGATCTGGAATCTGGTGTTCATGCAGTATGACCGGGATGCGCAGGGGACCTTGAATGCACTGCCGCGCCCGTCGATCGATACCGGAATGGGGTTGGAGCGGATCGCTGCCGTGAAGCAAGGCGTGCTGTCGAACTACGATACGGATTTGATACATCCTATCGTGCTGCGGGCGAGCGAGTTGATCGGGTGCGGGTTCGGGGAGCAGGCGGCGACGGACACGGTGCTGCGAATCAATGCGGATCATGCGCGGGCTACGGCGTTCTTGATTCACGACGGCGTGGTGCCGTCGAATGAAGGGCGCGGGTACGTGTTGCGCAAGATCATGCGGCGGGCGCTGCGGAACGGGCGGATGGCGGGGGCTACGGATCCGTATCTTTACAAGCTGACGGGGTTCGTCGCGGAACACATGCGCGATGCGTATCCGGAAATGATGGAGAGCATCACTCGGGTGGCCAGGGTCGTGAAGGACGAGGAGCATCGCTACGCCACCACATTTCAGGTGGCGGAGAAAATTTTCCAGGATGAGGCCAAGGCCGCGGCGGGCGGCGTGCTGCCGGGGCCGGCGGCGTTCAAGTTGTACGACACTTACGGGCTGGCACTCGATGAGCAGGAGGATATGGCTCGCGAGTTCGGGCTGGCGATTGACCGTGAGGGTTTCACTGCTGAGATGGAGAAGCAGCGGACGCGGGCTCGGGCCAGTTGGAAAGGTGCGGAGAAAGCGCAGGTGCGTGCCGAGTATCAAACTCTGCCGAAGACAGAGTTTGTGGGGCGCGAGACGCTGGAAGCCCGGGCGAAAGTGGTGGCGGCATTTGACGGTGAAGTGGCGCTGGACCGAACGCCGTTCTATGCGGAGGCGGGGGGGCAAGTGGGCGACTCCGGCGTGCTGCTTTCGGCGGCGACGGGCGATACGGTGGCGGTGGTGGAATCGGCCTACAATGGCGCTCCGGGGAAGACGATTCACAAGGTAAAAGTCATTGGGCCGGTGCAGCTGGGCGATGAAGTGATCGCTAAGGTGGATGCGCCGGCTCGCGAGTCTACGATGCGTAATCACACCGGCACGCATTTGCTACACGCGGCGCTGCGGCGCGTGCTGGGCACGCATGTGAAACAAGCGGGGAGCGTGGTGGAGCCCTCGCGGCTGCGTTTCGATTTCACGCATTATACGGCGATGGACCGTGACGAGCTGACGGAAGTGGAGCGTCTGATGAATCAGGAAATTCTCGCGAACCGTTTAGTGCATACAGACGTGATGGATCTGGACCAGGCGCTCTCAACGGGTGCCATGGCGTTATTCGGAGAGAAGTACGGCGAGCATGTGCGCGTGGTTTCAATTGACAGCTTCAGCAAAGAGCTATGCGGTGGCACGCACGTGGCGCGGACAGGCGATATCGGGCTCTGCAAGATCGTGTATGAAGGCAGCATTTCGGCGGGCGTGCGGCGCATAGAGGCCATTACCGGCGAAGAAGCGTTGCGCAAGTTCCAATCGGCGCAAGCTCAGCTTGCGGGTGTCGCCAGCGTGGTACGCGCCGCTGAGGGCGATGTGCTGGAGCAGCTTGAAAAGCTAGTGGCTAAGGAAAAGTCGTTGGAGCATGAAGTCCAGCAGCTCAAGACCAAGATGGCGCAAGCGCAGGCGGGCGGCCTGGAAAGCCAGGCGAGGGACATTAAGGGCGTGAAGGTTCTGGCGGCGCGGGTGGATGGGTTCGATCGGCAGCAGTTGCGGACCTTGGTGGATTCGCTGCGTAATAAGTGGAAGACGGCGGTGGTGGTGTTGGGTGCCGCTGAGAATTCGAATGTTTCGCTCGTATCGGGTGTAACCAAGGACCTGACAGCCAAGGTGCACGCGGGCAAAATCGTGGGGGCTGTCGCGCAAGCGGTGGGCGGGAAAGGCGGCGGACGTCCGGACATGGCAGAAGCCGGAGGCACCGACGCTTCCGCGCTCGATGGCGCCCTGGCCGCGGTGTATGCAAGCGTCGAGGGGATGCTATAGGTAGTGTCGATCTACGATGCGGTCATCGTCGGCGCGGGACCCACGGGGCTGGCGTGCGGCATCGAGCTGAAGCGCCGGGGGCTCGATGCGGTTTTGATCGACAAAGGATGCGTCGTCAATTCGCTGTATCACTACCCCACCAACATGGTGTTTTTCACCACGCCCGAGCTGCTTGAGATCGGCGACATCCCAATGACGTCGCTCAACGAGAAGCCGGTGCGTGGGGAGGCTCTCAAATACTACCGGCGGGTAGCGGAGCATTACCGGCTTGATATCCGGCAGTATCAGCACGTCGAGAAGATCACGGGCGAGGACGGGCGCTTCGTCACGCATGCAGTAGATAGGCGCGGGTGCGCCCAGCAGTATGAATCGCGCAAGGTGATTTTGTCGATGGGGTATTACGACGTTCCTAACAAGCTGAACGTGCCGGGCGAGGATTTACCCAAGGTCATCCATTACTACAAAGAGGCGCACCCTTACTACAACCATGATGTGCTGGTGGTGGGCGCGAAGAATTCCGCCGCGATCGGGGCGCTCGAATTGTGGTGGACCGGCGCGCGCGTCACGCTGGTACATCGTGGGGCGGGGATTCACGCGAACGTCAAATACTGGATTAAGCCCAATATTGAAAACCGCATCAAGAATGGCGAGATTCCGGCTTACTTTCACTCGACCGTCGAGGAGATTTTGCAAGACTCGGTGCGCTTACGGACTCCGGAGGGCCCGGTCACGCTGAAGAACGATTTTGTATTTGCGATGACCGGGTATCGTCCGGACACAAAGTTTTTGGACGCGCATGGAATTCATTTCGATGCGGAATCAGGACGGCCATTTACGGATCCAGAGACGCTGGAGAGCGATCGCAAGGGGATGTATTTGGCAGGGGTACTCGTGGCAGGGATGCACACCAACGAGATCTTCATTGAGAACGGACGTTTTCACGGCAAAAAAATAGCCGAGGCAATCGCGGCGCTCGAATAACGCGGCGGCCTCGGCTATTTCTTAACTCGGCTATTTCTTAATTAGTCTTGGCAGGTGTAGTGGTGCTCTTGGCCACTGTCTTGGGGGCGGCCTTAGCGGCGGGGGCTGCGCTTCCGGTTGAGCCGCTTTCTTTGACCAGCTTGTCTAGAAAGCTGCGCAGGAAGCCTTCGTCCTGCAACTCGGGCGTGCCGGTGGCGGCGCTCTGTGCCACTACGTTGCCCTTGCGGTCGATGATAGCGACTTGCGGGACCACCCAGCGGTCAAGCACGGAGAGCCCCAGGTAGCTGACCACGGAGTCGCGGGTGGCGTAGCCGACGGGAAATCCAATGTTGAATTCTTTAACGAACTGGGCGGCCATCGGGCCGGTGGCGTCATTGAACACAGTACCCATCATGACTACGCCGCGCCCGGCGAACTCCTGCTGCAGTTTGGTGAGCATCTGCGCCTCGCGCTGGCAATGGGGGCAGGTGGTGAACATGAACGGCATCACCACGATCTTGCCCCGCAGGCTGGAAAGCAGAATAGGTTTGCCGGCTGGGTCAGTGATGGTGAATTCCGGGGATTTGCGCGGCACCGGGGGGGTGGCAAAAGCCGAAACGGTGAGCGCCACAAACGCGGTAGCAGCCAAGGCTCGCATAAGGTTTCGCATACGATCAGTTTACCTCAGACCTTCTATGGATTGGACGGACGTGCCGGACAAGCGTACCGTAAAACGGCCGGAATCGCCAGTGCCGGATATCTCCGTGGGCGTGACCGATGCCACTTCCATCTTTGCCCATTTTCCTTTAAGAACGCGCTGGTAAAGCTCAAAATACGTGCGTGCGGCCTCCGGCGAATCCCATTGAGATACGTAGGAGAGTACAGGATAGCCTTCTTTCTTATTTTCGTAGAGGCGGAACCAGCCGGCGCGCCAGTGTTGCGCGGCAGCGGATCCCGCACTCTCGCCAACAAACTGGCGCAGCAAAATGGCATGGTCGAATTCACCCACGGCACCTTCGATAATCGGGCGAAATTGGGAGGCCTGCCATTTGCCTACGATCTTGGCAATGTCCAGGGGCGCGATCGCGGCGGGCGCGGTCCGGTCGAAGTACGCCATCGGATGCATGATCTGCTGGGTGCTGCGCGGGCCTTGCGCGAAAACGGCTTCGAAGGCTTCGCGGCCCAGTTTGCGATAGACCGCGTCCTGGAAGCGCGCGCCGGCGTTATAAGGGAACAGCAGGGACTCGCGCATATACAGCGGCGTTTTGTCCAGGACGGGAAATTCAGTGTTGCTGTCATGCTCGGACGTTAGCTGGTCGAGCATCTTGAAAGGCACTTCGCCCTTGCCACCGGCTCGTTTGGCTTCGTAGGCCCAGGTGAGCCAGGTGGCCTGCCCTTCCATGACGGCTTCGCGCGCTGTTGATTCGTCTGAATCGGGCGAGCCCTTATTCAGGTATTTGCCGAGTGAATGCTGCTGGTCGGCCAGCGCGTGGGCCAATTCGTGAACCAGGGCCATTTGCTGCTCTTCGCCGGCAGGGGTGGAGTCAATGATGTAGAGACGCTTCTTTTTATAGTCGTAGAAGGCGGCGGCTTGTTCACCCAGCAGGTCTTCGGTTTCGCGAGCGAGGTTGAAGTCTTGCGGGACCAGGCCGAACATCTTCAGCGCTAATTCTTCGGCGCGAGTTTCTTTATCGTGGGAGCTGTCTTTGATGTGCGATGAGAGGTAATGCTGGAATTTGTCCCGCGAGAGGATCTCGGAAGGAACCTTTCGTTTTATGGGCCAACCGGTGATTTCCGCGAGGCTCGTCACCATCTCATTCATTTGCGAAAACACCGTGGGCGCAGTTTCCGCGAAGGCGGTCGCAGCGGTCAACAGCGCTACAACGAACAGGCTGGGGGACATCGAACGCCACCAGCGTAGCACGGGTGCTGTTGGCGACTCTGTTCACGGGAACGGCAGGGATCGCCAAACGGCTGAGAGGATTGCGCTTTGCGCATGGATGCTATACTGAAGGCTCTTCATGGCAAACGCAAAAGTTAAAGAGAACCTGTATCAGGCTGTGTATCAAGGCAGCGGAACCTTCCTCATCACGAAGCCCAAGCGCAAGGCGGCCAAGCGGCGTCAGTCGAAGTTGAAGGGCACGGTACGCGGCGCGCGGAAATCGTAAGGCAGCGAGGGAGCTCGCGCGATTTGGTAGAACGCTCCTCAGTGAGCGGGTAGGGCTTTAGGGTGGGCTCGATGGCGGGTTGATAATGCAGAGACTGTGAAGTGGCTTGCTCCCTTTACTGGCTGCGACCTCAAGTTACAACGCGATCCCAGGCTGAGTGCTCCCTTCATTTCTGCAAGCTGTTCAGAACAAAACCCAAAGAGTTTTAGTATTGATGTGATCTGTCAAAGCTTATTGACCGAGAAGCACGTTGATGCCGGCGATGATAAGACTCGTCTTTGGGGAGGCGAGTTTGTTGACGAGTTCCGTGAAGAGATTACGGTCGAGAGTCACGATCTGCGAAACATTGGCGACGGAGTCCTTGGGTAACCCGGTTGTGCGCGCGTCAAGTAGAACATTTCCCGGGGCGTCGGCCCACTTGAGATTGCTGGTCAGCGG